>CALRZK010000226.1:0-5979 GCA_943372615.1 Bradyrhizobium ivorense
ACAGCGCAAATGCATAAACGATCGCGATCTCATCGAGCCGGTTGAAACGACCCGACGCGCCGCCATGCCCCGCGCCCATATTCGTGCGCAGCAACACCGGCCCACCACCCGTCATCATCGCACGCAGCCGCGCGATCCATTTCGCAGGCTCCCAGTAAGTGACGCGGGGATCGGTGAGGCCGCCCATTGCGAGGATTTTTGGATAGGCCTTTGCCGCCACCTGATCGTAGGGTGAATAGGACAGGATCGTCTTGAAGTCTTCCGCGCTCTCGATGGGATTACCCCATTCCGGCCATTCCGGCGGCGTCAGCGGCAGCGTGTCGTCGAGCATGGTATTGAGCACGTCAACAAACGGCACTTCGGCGACGAGGCCGGAGAACAGCTCGCCGGAGCGATTGGCGACGGCCCCCATCAGCATGCCGCCAGCACTGCCGCCATGGCCGACAATGTTCTTCTCGGACGTGTATTTCGCTGCGATCAGCGCGCGTGCCGACGCTGCAAAGTCATCGAATGAATTCGTCTTCTTGTCGCGCTTGCCGTCGAGATACCAACCCCAGCCCTTGTCCGCGCCACCGCGGATATGGGCGATGGCATAGACGAAGCCGCGATCGACCAGCGACAGACGATTGGCCGAGAACGAGGCCGGCATCGCCATGCCATAGGAGCCGTAGCCATAGAGCAGCAGCGGCGCCTTGCCGTCCGGTGCAAAATCCTTGCGATGCAGGATCGACACCGGCACTTCGGCGCCATCTTCCGCCTTCGCCATGATGCGCGTGGTGACGTAATCCGCCGGATTGTGGCCGGATGGAATCTCCTGCCGCTTCCGCAGGGTCCGTTCGCGCGTCACCATGTCGTAGTCATAGACCTCCGACGGCGTTGTCATTGACGAATAGGCAAAGCGCAGATTGGTGGTATCGAATTCATAGCCGCCGAGCGTGTCGAGCGAATAGGCGCCTTCGTCGAAAGCGATGGCATGTTCCTCGCCCGTTGCAAGTTCCCGGATCACGACTGACGGCAGCGCATTGGCGCGCTCCAGACGGATCAGGTGATGCGCATAGAGCTCGATGTCGATGAGATAGATGCCCTCGCGATAGGGGATCAAATCCTTCCAGTTCGCACGTTCCGGCGCGTCGATCGGCGCTGTGACGATCTTGAAGTCGATGGCGTCGTCGGCATTGGTAAGGATAAACAGTTGGTCGCCGCGATCAGCCAGCGAATATTGCACGCCGTCC
The DNA here is from genome assembly GCA_943372615.1 of Bradyrhizobium ivorense. Taxonomy (GTDB): domain Bacteria; phylum Pseudomonadota; class Alphaproteobacteria; order Rhizobiales; family Xanthobacteraceae; genus Tardiphaga; species Tardiphaga ivorense_A. Next base: position 1,233 of record CALRZK010000226.1, read on the forward strand.
TCGCGCCTGGCGACGAGGCGTGGCGGTGCATCGGGCGTGGTGAGATCGATGAGCTGCTGCTCGGAGGTCTCATGATCGCCGCCGGCAATCACGCAGAAGCGGCCGCTGGCGCTTTCATGGATATGGGTGAACCAACCGGAATCCTGTTCTTCGAAGATAAGCTTGTCATCGGCCTGCTTTGTGCCGAGGCGATGTAGCCAGACCTGCATCGGGCGATGATTGTCGTCGAGCTTCACATAGAAGAACGCCTTGGAATCCAGCGTCCACACCACGCCGCCATCGGTCTCCTCGACGACGTCGTCGAGATCCCTGCCCGTGGCCCAGTCGCGCACGCGAATGGTGAAATATTCGGAGCCTTTGATGTCGGCGGTCCAGGCTTCCAGCGTGTGGTCGGGAGAATGCCGGGCCTCGCCGAATTTGAAGTAGTCATGGTCCTTGGCCAGCGCGTCGCCATCGAGAATGATCTGCGCCTCGCCGCCATCGCGCGGCGTGCGGCCGAACAGCTCGTGTTGTCCTCCCTCGCGGAATTTGCGCAAGTAGGACCACGGACCATCGGGCGAAGGCACCGAGGAATCGTCCTCCTTGATGCGGCCGCGCATCTCGGCGACGAGTTTCTTCTGCAGCGCGGCCGTGCCGCCGAGCAGGCTCTCGGTATAGGCGTTCTCCGCCTCCAGATAGGTCCGGATCTCCGGCTCCAGCACCGAGGGATCGCGCAGCACCTCCTGCCATTTGGCGTCCTTCAGCCAGGCATAATCATCGCGGACGGTGATGCCATGGGTCGTAAAGGAATGCGCATGGATAGGCGCAACCGGAGCTGAAATCTTGGAGGTCGGCTGTGTCATGAAGGCTCTTTTCGCGGAGGTCCGATCGGATATGATCCCGTCGGTCGGCATGGCAACGTGCTGTGAATATAGGCGGGATCACCCGCTTTTCCATCCTTCGGGCGTCTCTCGAAGGCCAAGACAAAACAAGAAACGAGGAAACCGATGCCCGAATTCGTTACGCTCGATGCGCTGGTCCGGAACACCGCCGAGCGGCTGCCGCAGAAGACCGCGGTCATCGATCCCGACCGTTCCGTTAATTATGCGGATTTTGACGCGCTGATCGATCGCATCGCGGCGTCGCTGCAGGCGAGCGGGCTGAAGCCGCAGGACGCGATTTCGATCTGCGCGCTGTCGTCGATCGAATATGCGGCGACGTTCCTGGGCGCGCTGCGCGCCGGCGTTGCGGTCGCGCCGCTGGCACCATCATCGACGCCGGCCGACTTTGCCGCGATGGTGAAGGATGCAGCCGCAAAGATCCTGTTCATGGATAATACTACCGCGGACAATTTTGCGTCGGCGGATATCGATCCGGCCATCCCGCGCGTGGCGCTCGATGGCGGCAAGGCTGGACAGGCCTTCAAAGGCTGGCTGGCGCCGGAAGGCAGCAAGCCGGAGCCGGTGACGATCGATCCGGAATGGGTGTTCAACATCATCTATTCGTCGGGCACTACGGGCACGCCGAAGGGTATCGTGCACACGCATCACATGCGCTGGCGGCAATATGGCCAGCTCGATCCGCTTGGCTACGGGCCGGATGCGGTCTCCGTACTTTCGACGCCGCTTTATTCCAACACTACGTTGGTCTGCTTCAATCCGACCTTTGCAGGCGGCGGCACGCTGGTGTTGATGAAGAAATTCGATGCACGCGGTTTCCTCGAACTCAGCGCGAAGCATCGTGCGACGCATGCGATGCTAGTGCCGGTGCAGTATCGCCGCATCATGGCGGTCGAGGATTTCGATAGCTTCGATCTGAAGTCTTTCGTGATGAAATTCTCGACATCCGCGCCATTCGCCGCGGCGCTCAAGGCCGATGTGCTAAAGCGCTGGCCGGGCGGGCTCACCGAGTATTACGGCATGACCGAAGGCGGTGGCACCTGCATGCTGCTGGCGCACGAGCACCCGACCAAGCTGCACACCGTCGGCCAGCCCGCGCCGGATCACGATATCCGCCTGATCGACGAAGACGGCAACTTTGTCGCGCAAGGGGAGATCGGCGAAGTGGTCGGGCATTCGCCGACGATCATGAAGGGCTATCTCAATCAGCCCGGCAAGACCGCCGAGACATTCTGGCGCGACGCATCAGGCAAGCTCTATGTGCGCACCGGCGACGTCGGCCGCTTCGACGAGGATGGCTTCCTGCAGCTGATGGACCGCAAGAAGGACATGGTGATCTCCGGCGGCTTCAACATCTATCCGAGCGATCTGGAGATGGTGCTGGTCCAGCACGATGCAGTGTTGGAAACAGCGGTGGTTGCGATGCCGTCAGAGGAGTGGGGCGAAACGCCGGTGGCGTTCGTGGTGCCGCGCCCTGGCGCTTCGGCGGCCGCGTCGGAGCTCAAGAGCTGGGCCAATGAGCGGCTCGGCAAATTCCAGCGGCTCAATGATGTGGTGATGGTGGATGTGTTGCCACGCAGTGCGATCGGCAAGGTACTGAAGCGCGAGCTGCGCGATCGTCGGCTGAGCGGGGATTTGTCAGTTTGACCTGTAGGGTGGGCAAAGGCGCTCTTGCGCCGTGCCCACCTTCAAATGCACGGCTGGTGAAGGTGGGCACGCTGCGCTTTGCCCACCCTACAGTCAATAATGCGGCGGTCGCTCATTCGCCGGCGTGCCCACCGCCGTCTCCGCTTCCGCCAGCCGCTCGCCGAGCGCTGCCATCTGCCGCGTCAGCATATCGATCTGCTTCCATTGCGCGGTGATCGTTGCATTCAGCGTCTCGATGGTGTCGTCCTGATAGGCGATCCGCATTTCCATCGTATCGATGCGCTCGCGCAGGCTCTCAAGCTCAGTCATCTGCAGCCTCGCGGGTCAAAGCAAAATCTTCGGAATTGATCGGCAGGCCTTCGCGGGCCACCTGGCTCTCCTTGAGCCCATGGCCAAGTGCCACGCGCTGGTCGAACACAAAGCAGTCGCCGTGCCACAAGCTTTCGCTTTCGGGGATGTCCTCGAGATATTGCAGGATGCCGCCCTTGAGGTGATAGACCTCGGCAAAGCCATGGGCGAGCATGTAGGAACTCGCCTTCTCGCAACGGATGCCGCCGGTGCAGAACATCGCGATCTTCTTGTGCTTGGCCGGATCGAGCGTCTTGGCGACGAAATCCTTGAACTGGCCGAAGCTGGCAATCTGCGGATCCACCGCGCCTTCGAATGTCCCCATCGCCACTTCAAATGCGTTACGGGTGTCGAGCACCAGCGTGTCCTTGTCGGCAATCAGCGCGTTCCAGTCGGCGGCTTCCACATAAGTGCCGACGAGCTTGTTGGGATCGGTGAGGGGGTCGCCGAGGGTGACGATTTCCTTTTTCAGCCGCACCTTCATATGCAGGAACGGCATCATGCTGGCGCGGGAAAATTTCAATTCGAGATTGTTCAGCCGGCCGCCGAACAGAACGCCGCCTTGGAGTTCGCTAATCAGCGCGTCGATCTCGGCATCCGTGCCGGCAATGGTACCGTTGATGCCTTCATCGGCCAGCAACAGGCTGCCCTTGATTCCTAGCTGATCACAGAGCGCGCGCAGGGGTGCCTGCAATTGACGAAAGTCAGGCAGGGCGGCGAATTGATAAAGGGCGGCAACCTTGTACATGCCGGGGATGTAGCAAAGCACAGGCAGCGGCGAAACCCTTCACAGCACAGGTATGCCAGTCCTTAGCCGTAGGGCGGGTGAGTGAAGCGTAATCCGCCGGCCGATCGCATGTGGCAAAGAACGGCGGATTACGCCTACGGCTCATCCGCCCTGCGGCTACGGCCAGCAGCAGACGCACAAAAGCCGGCCCCGAAGGACCGGCTCTCGTGCCGCGTCACCTGCCGCAGGCGTGGGAGTCAGACCACGTCTGCGGAATACGGCTTAAAGCTTGCGGTTGGCAAAATCCGACGCCTTGTCGGCGGCGTCCTTGGCGGCCTGCTTGGCATCGCCGACGGCCTTCTGGGCGTGGCCCTTGCCTTCCTGGATCAGGCCTTCGCCCTGCAGCTTCTCGGAGCCGACAGCCTCACCAATGCCCTGCTTGGCTTTGCCGATGGCTTCGTTGGCGTTACCCTTGATCTTGTCTGCGGTGGCACCCATGAGATACTCCTGTCTGACGTGAGGCGGCTTTGTTCCGAGAATTATTCTCGAATAACTCCGCCCCGGTTGAGCTTCGCAAAGTCAATTGCCAGCTTGATCGAATGTTCCTGGAATTCCGGGATCGTGATGTCGCACATGCCGTGCCGCTCGCGTTCACGGATCTGAAGAAGGCGCTGCCATGTCCGGTCACGGTCACGATCACACCCATCCACACGATCACGCACATGATCACAGCCATGATCCCGATCGCTGGAAGCATGATGGCGTCCGCGTCATCCCCGCGGATAATCTCGATACCAATGTGCCCTCGACCAAGGGCATGGACCGCGCCGCGGCGATCAATTTTGCCCGCGTTGGCGCCCAGAAATTGTGGGCGGGAACGGTCTCGATCCAACCGGATGCCAAGACCGGCGCACATCACCACGGCCATCTCGAAAGCGTGATCTATGTGGTGAAGGGCAAGGCGCGGATGCGCTGGGGTGATGCACTGCAATTCACCGCTGAAGCCGGCCCCGGCGATTTCATCTTCGTGCCGCCTTACGTGCCGCATCAGGAAATCAATGCCAGCCGCGACGAAGTGCTGGAATGCGTGCTGGTGCGCAGCGACGGCGAGGCCGTGGCGATCAATATCGACATCGAGCCGGTGGAG
>CALRZK010000227.1:0-5964 GCA_943372615.1 Bradyrhizobium ivorense
CTGCGCGTCCTCGTTGGGAAGACGGCCGGCATAGCTCTCGTTAGGGCGGATGATGACCTGCGCGATCGGCTCCACCACCGTGCTGCCCCAGGGCTGCACATTGATGAACGGATAACGATATTCGAGGCCGACCGTCGGCATCACGCGCATGGCTTGGGTGTCGCCAGTCGACAGGAAAGCCGGAACGCCGGTCTGGTTTGAGACCGAAAGATCGACCGCATCGACGCGCAAACTCGCGAACGGGGTGAAGATCTGACCGAGTTCATCGGTGAAGGATCGGCGCCACTGCGCCTCTGCGGAAAAGCGCGTATAGGTTCCGGGGAAGCCACGAAGCAGGCAGTTCGCCGGAGTACGCAATGCGGCGTCAGCTGACAGAACGCTGCAAGGATTCACCCCTGGGCTGATGCTTGTGCTTGGATTCAGAACCGTGTTGATCGCGTCGAACTGTGCATCCTGCCGCGTCAGGCTCGTGAAGTTGAACTTATAGCTGAACTCGCCGCCCAGAATGTTCTGCTGCAGGACGTTATTGTAGTCCAGCACCGGATGGATATCCGGCACCTGACGCTGATTGCCCGAGAAGCTCGTATAGTGGATCGCACGCAGGTCGAAAAAGCTGCGCTTGCCGACGCCGGTCAGGTAAAGCTGCGAAACGGCTTCGGTCTGCAGATTCAGGAACGAGCCATAGGGGTCCCGGTACATCGCCAGGCGATAGTCGTACAGGAAGTTGTAGTCGCTGAGCGCGACCGCATCCCAGCCCCAGGTCCATTTGTCATTGATGGCGAACTGGCCTTTGGACTCGACGCCGCCGCGCCAGTCCTTGTCGCTGACCGTGCCTGCGCCGAAGGCGGTCGGATCCTGCTGATTGATGCCATAGGCGCGTATCGAATAGGCGCCGTCCATCAATCGCTGGCGGAATTCGCCCTGCATCAGCAGACCTTGCTTGGTCGTGTAGCGCGGCGAGAGCGTCAGGTCGTAGTCCGGCGCGATCGCCCAGTAGAACGGAACTTCGACACCGAAGCCATAATTGCTGTTGTTTGAATAGCCCGGCATCAGGAAGCCGGTCTTGCGCTTCACCGTCGGATCGGGCGTCGAGAAATACGGCATGTAAGCGAGCGGCACGCCAAAGAATTCGACGCGCGCGTCCTCGAAATACATCATCTTTTCGGTCTGGTCGTGGATGATGCGCGCACCCTTGACCTGCCACAGCGGCGGCTTCTTCGGATCATCCTTACAGGCGGCGCAAGCCGTGTAGACGCCGTTCTGGAACACCGTGTAGTTGCCGGCGGAGCGCTCGGCGCGGGTCGCGGCCATGCGCGTGGCGTCCGCGGTATCGACGCGCAGCGAGTCGACGAAACCGTCGCGATAGTCGTCGCTCAGGTCCAGCAGGTTGGCATAGGTGATCTTGCCGTCGGCATCCGTCATCCGGACATTGCCTTCGGCATGCAGGCGCTTGGTCTTCTGGTCGTAGATGACCTTGTCGGCCTCGACCGAGGTGCCGTTGTAATACATCTGCACGCTGCCGACGGCGGCCACGCGCGAGTTGTTATAGTCGTAATTGACCTCGGTGGCCTGTACCAGCATCTGCCCGGTCTGGGCGGCCGGCGGTGGCTTTGGGCGAGTCGCGGGACGGTTATAGGTGAAGCTCTGGGCGTGGACCGGCGAGGTCGCAGCAGCGCCCAGCGTCACGGCAACGCACATCATGGTTGCCGCGATCGTCGTGAGCGCGCGAGACGTGCGTCCGCAATCTGCACAAATGTGCAGTTTCGAGGTCAATTTCCGCGCACGGAGGGCGGCAAAACCAGCCACTACCCGTCCTCCAGGTACAACAACGCCAAGAATCCGGTGAGGCCGCCCACACAGACGGGCAGCCACGCCGCAGCAATCGGATGCATTAACTCGGCCTTGCTCAAATCTTCAGTCACTTTCGACAGGACATAGAGCAGAAAGCCCGCGCCCACGCCATACAAAACCATCTTCTGGACACCGCCCATCCGGAAGAACCTGAGGCTCACGGACGCGGCCAGCATCACCATCGCGACCAGCAAAAACGGCTGTGCGATGAGTTTGTGATACTGCAGACGATATCCCGCGGTCGCAAACCCCGAACTCTCTGAAGAACGGATATACGAAGGAAGTTGCCAAAATGACACTGTTTCGGGGGTCGAGAAACTATTTCGCACCTGGGTCGGGGTGAGCGTGGTGGGAATCTCCAGCGTCTCCTGCTCAACCATGGGCGAATCGAGGGAGTAACTGCGTACCCCTTTGAATATCCATTTGCCGGTCTCAAGGGTGGCTTCGCGAGCTTCGATCCGTTCGCTGAACTGGTTCTCGGTGTCGAAGCGGAACACGGTCAGGCCGGTGAGGCGGAGGCCCTGCTGCTCGCTGCGGGCGGCATTGATAATTGTCTGCCCGTCGGCGTTGACCTGGTTGATCCAGAACCCGGCTGCGTCCTGGACGCCGCCGCCGGAGGCGTCGCCGAACATCCGGGCCTCCATCCGCTTGGATTCTTCACGCAGCGTGGCCGACATCGGATTGTAGACGACGGTGGCGAAGATGCCGAGGACAAGGGCGCTAAACAGCGCGGGCGAGATGAACTGCCAGGCGGAAACGCCGGCGGCACGGGCGACCACTAATTCCAACCGGCGCGACAGCGCCAGATAACAGGTCATGGCGCCGATCAGGATGCAGAATGGCATCAGCTTTTCCAGCGCTTGCGGCACCCGGTAAAGCGAGGTCTGCGCCACCATCAGCGCTGGCGCGGTGGACAGACCGGCGGTACGGCGGACCATCTCGATATAATCGACCAGTACCAGCAGCATGAAGATGCTGATGAACACGCCGACGGCAGCGACCAGAAAACGGCCGGCAAAATAGCGCCCGATGGTGTTGGTGATCATGTTCATGCGGCCACCGGCCGTCTGAACAGGCGCAGGATCCGTTCGTTGGAGCGATTGATGGCTTCGATCAGCTTGGCCGGCGGCTCGATCACGATGCCGAGCTTGATGATGGCGAGGCTGCCGCCGATCGTACCAAGCAGCAGGGCATATTGCAGTGGCGCGGCCCAATCCGATTTCGCGGCGGCCACCGAGCAGGCGAAGCCGGCCATGCGCAGCGCAAACACCGCGCCGATGGCGTTGCCCATGGAAAAATTGCGGCTCTGGCGCGTGGTGCGCGGCTGGCCGAGAAAGGCGAAGGTGAGGGCGGCGAAGGCGAACGGATAAAGCGGCGCCATCAGGCGGTCATGCAGCTCCGCGCTGAAAGCGCCCGGCATCTGCTGATACATGGGGTCGTTGACCGGCGGCGTGAACAGCTCCCACAGATAGCGTTCGCGGATGCCGTAAGTGACGTCCTGGCTGCGATTGGAGAACTTCGACATGTCGAAGGCATAGCGAGCAAAGGCCACCATGGCCGGATCGCTCTTGCCGGTCTCGAAGCGCTGCAGATTGCCGTCTTCCAGCACCAGGAACGAGCCGTCCTTGTTCTTCAGGATGGTGCCGTGATCGGCGATGATCGTGTTGCGTTCCTTGGGATCGCGGCGGTCATCGACGAAGATGCCGACAAGCAGTCCACCGGGCTGGCGCTCCTTGATACGCACCGTGAGATTGGTATCGAGCTGCGCGAAGCGGCCGGGCTGCAAAATGTTGGTCAGCACGTCGGCCGTGATTTCGGCATCCCAGCGCTTCAGGCGCCGCATGCCGTCCGGCGCCACATAGGAGGCAATGACGGCGACGATGATCGACACCACAAGTGTCGCATAGAGGAACGGCCGGAACAGCCGCATCGGCGACAGGCCAGCGGCATTCATCACGATGACCTCGGAATCGGTCGCCAGCTTGGTCAGCGTGTGCGAGACGGCGATCATCAGCGCGATCGGCGCGATGATCAGCACCAGCACGGGAATCGCGAGACTGGTGAAGCCCAGAAAGGTCAGGATGGTCTGGCCCTGGCTGGTCATCAGGTCGATGCCGCGCAGCGCCTGGGTGATCCAGATCACGCCGGTCAGGCTGACCAGCACGATGCAGAACGACGCCAGCACCATCTTGAAAATATATCTGTCGATCGACCCCATCGGTCCCCGTAGCGGCCCGGACGTTTGCTGCGTGCCCATCCCCGGTGGGGGATCCCCGAGGGCTGCGCGGCGGCTCCGAGCCTGATCGTCTTACTTACCATCCCTTTGATCGGTCAACAAAATGGCCGGGCGATGGCTGACGTGAGAAGTGGTTAATTTAGTCTGCGATGTGGCCCCCGGGACACTGAAAACAAGCCCGTGCCGACACTTGCATCAATAAGTGTGATGGCCCGTGATCCCAGGCGGGAGCGTTTCGGTGGCGACAGACATGTTCGGACATCGATCGGCGATGGAATCAGGCGCGGGATGCCGGCGTTTTGTCCGCACGGCTTGACGGCCCTCGCTGTCGGGACAACAACATCCGTTCCCTTGCATCGCCCGCTGCGGTCCGATGCGCCTCATTCGATATTCTGGAGGTCTTGCCCATGTCCGACACCGTCAAGGTCGGCTTCGTCCCATTGTCCCAGGCCGCTCGCGGTACTTTGGTGGTGTTCAGCGACGATGCGTTGAAGCTGGGCAAGGCAACGACGAAGGCGCTGGGCGCTGCTGCTGCACTCGTGAAGCGCGCTGCCGCTGCCTCGAAGTTCAAGGGCAAGAACGGATCGACCCTCGATATCCTCGCGCCGGACGGCGTAAAGGCGGACCGCCTGCTGGTCATCGGCACCGGCAAACCGGACGAGATCAAGGAAACCGATTTCCTGAAGTTCGGCGGCGTGCTCGCTGGCAAGCTCGGATCATCCGCCGATGCAATCACGGTGATCGCCGAGGTGCCATCGGCCGACATGTCGGCAGAGCAGGCAGCTTCGGTCGCGGCAGGCGTTTTGCTGCGCGCTTACAAATTCGATCGTTACAAGACCAAGAAGAAGGATGGCGATGAGAAGCGCGGCACCGTCAGCGTGTCGCTCGCCGTCGCCGATGTTACTGCAGCCAAGAAGGCTTTCGCATCCGACAACTCCGTCGTGAATGGTGTCGTGATCGCGCGTGATCTCGTCAACGAGCCGCCGAATGTGCTTTTCCCCGTGGAATTCGCACGCCGCGCCAGCGAGCTGAAGAAGCTCGGCGTCGTCATCGAAGTGCTCGACGTCAAGGCGATGCAGAAGCTCGGCATGGGCGCGCTGCTCGGCGTCGCGCAGGGCTCGGCCAATCCGGCGCGCATGGTGGTGATGCGCTGGAACGGCGGCAAGAAGGGCGATACACCCGTCGCCTTCATCGGCAAGGGCGTCACCTTCGACACCGGCGGCATTTCCATCAAGCCGGCCGGCAGCATGGAGGAGATGAAGGGCGATATGGGTGGCGCGGCTTGCGTCGTCGGCCTGATGCACGCGCTCGCTGGTCGCAAGGCCAAGGCGAATGTCATCGGCGCCATCGGGCTTGTCGAAAACATGCCTGACGGCAATGCGCAGCGTCCGGGTGATATCGTCACGTCGATGTCGGGCCAGACCATCGAGATCATCAACACCGATGCCGAAGGCCGTCTCGTGCTGGCCGATGTGCTCTGGTACGTGGCGAAGAAGCACAAGCCGCAATTCATGATCGATCTTGCCACGCTGACTGGCGCGATCATGGTGGCGCTCGGCACCGATCATGCCGGCTTGTTCTCCAACAATGATGAGCTCGCGACGCGTCTTGCCACGGTGGGGCAGGCGACCGGCGAGCGCGTCTGGCGCATGCCGCTGAGCCCTGATTACGACAAGCTGATCGACTCGCAATTCGCCGACATGAAGAACACTGGCGGTCGCTACGGCGGCTCGATCACCGCCGCCCAGTTCCTGCAGCGCTTCGTCGATGGCACGCCATGGGCGCATCTCGATATCGCCGGCACCGCCATGGGCGCACCAAAGACCGAGATCAATCAGAGCTGGGGATCGGGTTACGGCGTGCGTCTGCTCGATCGC
>CALRZK010000228.1:0-5957 GCA_943372615.1 Bradyrhizobium ivorense
GCCATGGCGAAACACCGGCAAGCCGAACGTCGCTTCGGTGATGAAGACATCGCACGGCACCACCTCGAACGGCGTGCAGGTCGGATCATGCGCATCCTTGTAATCGCCGGACGCCACGATGCAGGTGCCCTTGCAGGTCACCGCGATCTGCGCGGAGCCGAGCACATGCCCGGCCGGATGACATGAGATCGTGACATCGCCGAGCTTCAGGCTTTCGCCGTAGGAAATCTCCTGCGTCGATCCCGCAAAATTCTCCCCATAGCGCAGACGCATCATGTCCAGCGTTTCCCGCGTCGCCAGCACGGCGCCGTGGCCGGGCCGGGCGTGATCGGAATGACCGTGGGTGATGACCGCGCGATCGACGGGCCTGACCGGATCGATGTGGAATCCACCGGGTTTGCAGAGCAGGCCGGCCGGTTCGGGGATCAGGATGTCTTGCGGGCGCATGTTCATGATATAGGCCCGCGCGGGGCCGATTGAAGTCATCGAGCGAACGCCCCTCGCTTTGCCCGGTTCCCTTATGGCGCATATGTTCATGTCATCCGGCGAAATGATCGCCGACCGTCGTTTCGATTATGGACGTGATCTGGAACTTCGGGGCGATCTCGCGGGGGCCGCCGACCTGTTCATGCAGGCCATCGAGCTGGCTCCGGATTTCGCTTCGGCCTGGTTCGCGCTCGGCGATGTGCGCGAACGACAAGGGGACAAAACCGGTGCAATTGACGCTTTTCAGCGCGCAAAAGGGGCAAATAGCGCCGATTTTCTTGGGGCAGACTTGCGGCTGTTGCGGCTAACCGGCGGCAATCTGAAGGCAATGTCGCGGCAATATGTGACAAAGCTTTATGATCAATACGCTTCGAAATTCGAAAAATCCCTCGTCGGCGAACTCGGCTATCGCGGCCCGGCGCTGTTGTTCGACGCGGTGACGGCGACATGCGAAGCGAACGCGCGAGCAATGAGCTTCCACCGCGCCATCGATCTCGGCTGCGGCACCGGCCTCGCCGCGAGGGCTTTCAAAAACTGCGTCGAAGAATTCATCGCCATCGATCTCTCAGCCGAGATGATCAAGCACGCGCGCGCGACCGGACTCTACAATACGTTGGAGACGGCCGATGCGGTTGAAGGCCTCATGCATCAGTCAGATGCCAGCGCCGATCTCGTCATCGCCGCCGACATGATGATCTATATCCACGACCTCGTACCGCTGTTCGTAGAAGCTGCACGCGTGTTGAAGCACGATGGCTTGTTCGCCTTCACGGCAGAGACACATGATGGCGACGGCGTGATACTCGGCGCTGGCCTTCGCTTTGCGCAGAGTGAAGCGCATCTGCGCAAGCTGCTCGAACAAGCAGGCTTCGTGGTCCAACGCATCGACAATGCCTCGATACGCACAGAGCGCGAGGTGCCCGTGCCGAGCCTTGTGATGGTCGCGTCAAAAGCCTGACATCAAACTCAACAAACAAAAGCCCCGGCCTTTCGGCCGGGGCTTTGTCGTTTGACGCTTTTGTTATCGTAATCAGTACTTCGCAACGACCGGGGTGTTGAAGTGATAGTTCAGGCCGGTGCGGAAGATGTGCTCGGTGACCGAGGTGCTGTTGACGATGCCACCGCCGATGTCGTTGGTCTTACGACCGAGATCGACATAGAGATATTCAGTCTTGCTGGTCCAGTTCGGTCCGAACAGGCCGAGCAGCTTGAACGGGGTCTCGATGCCAGCGCCGGCGGTCCATCCACCCTGGGTATTGTTGAAGGCGACCGAACCAGCTGGCGTGCTGATCGTGGTCTTCACACCACCGTAGGCGTAACCACCGGTGGCATAGAACAGGGTCGAACCGACCGAGTAGCCGAGACGGCCGCGAACGGTGCCGAACCATGGCAGCTTGTGATCATAGTTGGCGATGCCCTGAGCGACGACGGTCTTCTGGTCACGCTGGCTGGAAGCCTGGATATCAGCTTCGAGACCGTAAACCCAGTTAGCCATCTGCCAGTTATAGCCGATCTGGCCACCGCCATTGACGCCATCCGGGTTCAGACTGAACTGCTCTCCTGCAGCACCCGGCGTGCCGAGGAAGGTGCGATCACGACCAGTGCCAGAGCCGACGTTGCCGCCGAGATACCAGCCGGTCCAGTTCGCAGCAGCCACCGGAGTGTAGGCGCTGTTGCCGCCGATGCGGTAGTTCAGACCGACGCGGAACAGATTGTCACGCAGCTCGGTGTTGGCGATCTGGCCCGTGTTGCCGATCACAGCGCCGTAACGGTTGCCGAGATTCAGATAGAGATATTCGATCTTGCCGGTCCAGTTGCCGCCGAGCGAAGCTTCGACGCCGCTGCCGATGGTCCAGCCGGTCGCGGTGCGATCAGCTGTGAAGGTGCCGACGCCGACTTCGTTGATCGTGCTCTTGACGTTGCCGTAAGCGAAACCGCCGGTGAAGTAGCTGAGAACCGGACCCGAGGCGAGACCGACGCGGCCGCGCACGGTGCCGAACCAATCCAGGCTGTTGCTGTACTGAACGCTGTTCGCGCCGAGGAGCGGACCAGCAACATTGGCGCCGCCACCGGTCAGGCCGCTGCCCTGGAAGTCAGCTTCGAGACCGTAAACGATCGGACCGAGCAGCGAATCAGTCTGCCAGTTCCAACCGATCTGCGCGCCACCGAAACCGCCCTGTGGCGAGCGATAGATCGAGTCGTTGGTGTAGCTGTGGGTGATGCGGTCACGGCCGATGCCGACACCGGCGTTCACGCCGATATAGAAGCCGGTCCAGTTGTAAACGGCGACAACCGGAGCCTTGTAGTAAGGGGCCTTCACGGCAAGATCAGCTGCCTGGGCGCTGACGGCGGTTCCGATCAGCGCGGCGCTGGCGAGGAGAATGCGTTTCATGGTGGACCCCATTTGAATTGTTCTCGGAACATACGGGAGTCGGGTTCATCTGGCTGTATCCGGGCAGCCACACCTGACCAGATTGCAGCAAACGGCTGGCGGCCCAAAAAGCGCGGTTAAATAAGTGTTTAGTGACGGTTAGCCGACATTGCGCGATACGGCACGCCGGTTTGCCAACGGTTCTCCCGTGACGATGCCGCAACCGTGAAGGGATTGCCAAGCTCCCCGCGCCCGCACAGGATGCATTCCGGCCAGCAGACCGCGAACAACGCGGCGGCGGCTCAAGAACGCCCGCAAGAGGCGGGCATCACGGGAGAAACTGCGAAATGCCGTCACGTCACCATTCCGTCCTCACGCTCGCGGCCGGTGCCGCGATGCTCTCGGCCGTCGCCACGGCGGCCCTCGGGGCGGACAAGAAATACGATCCGGGCGCCACCGATACGGAAATCAAGCTCGGACAAACCATCCCGCATAGCGGCGCAGGTTCGCTTTACGGAGTGATCGGCCGCACCCAGGCCGCCTATTTCCAGATGCTGAACGAAAAGGGCGGCATCAATGGGCGCAAGATCAACTTCCAGTCGCTGGATGACTCTTACAGCGCCCCCAAGGCGGTGGAAGCCACCCGCCGCCTGGTCGAGCAGGACGAGGTGCTGGCCCTGTTCGGCTCGCTCGGCACCGCGCCGCAATCGGCCGTGCAAAAATACCTCAACACCAAGAAGGTGCCGCAGCTGCTGCTGAACACCGGCGCGTCGCGCTGGAACAATCCGAAGGAGTTCAAGTGGACGACGCCGGGCCTGCCGATCTATTCGACGGAAGGCCGCATCATTGCCCGCTACCTGACCCAGACCAAGCCTGAAGCGAAGGTCGCGATCCTTTACCAGAACGACGAGTTCGGAAAGGATTTCATGAATTCGTTCAAGGAGATCCTGGCCGAGGCCGGCGGCAAGGCGAAGGTCGTCGCGGAAGCCTCCTATGACCTCACGGACCCGACCATCGATAGCCAACTGATCAACCTCTCGAAATCGGGCGCCGACACCTTCTTCAACATCTCCACCGGCAAGGCGACCTCGCAATCCATCCGCAAGGTGGCCGAGCTCGGCTGGAAGCCGCTGCATCTGTTGGTCTCGACCTCCAGCGGCCGCTCGATCCTCAATGCCGCCGGCGCCGACAATGCCAAGGGCATCGTGGCGATGAGCTACACCAAGGAGGTCGGCAGCGAGAAATGGAAGGACGACGCCGACGTCGTCGCCTTCCAGGAACTGCGCAAGAAGTATCTGCCCAATGTCGATCCCGACAACACCATCGCCTTCCAGGGCTATTCCCAGGCGGTGACCATGGCGGAAATCCTGCGCCGCTGCGGCGACGAGCTGACGCGCGAGAACGTGCTGAAGCACGCCACCAATCTCGACGGCTACCGGGCACCGGTGTTTTTGCCGGGCATCACCTATGGCTTCACGCCGACAGACTACACCACCATCAAGGCGCTCTATGTCGGCACTTTCAATGGCTCTGACTGGGATCTCTCGGACAAACCGGTGAGCCAGTAAGCGCATCATTAAAAAATACTCCCCGGCGGCAACGCCGGGGAGCGGACGACCAAATCGGACTCACAAAGAGCCGAAGCAACAAATCCAGGGAGAACGTCATGACCAAGGGGACATTTGCGTCCGCGTTGATTGCGGCCGTTGCCATCCTGCCAATCGCAGCCGATTCTGCCTTCGCGCAGAAAAAATACGATCCCGGCGCCACCGACACCGAAATCAAGATCGGCCAGACCGTGCCGCATAGCGGACCGGGCTCTCTTTACGGCGTGTTGGGCCGAGTCGGCGAAGCCTATTTCCAGATGCTGAACGAGAAGGGCGGCATCAATGGCCGCAAGGTCAAGTTCCTGTCGCTGGACGACGCCTATAGCGCGCCAAAAGCGGTGGAAGCGACGCGCCGGCTCGTCGAGCAGGAAGAAGTGCTCGCACTCTATGGCTCGCTCGGTACCGCGCCGCAGACAGCCGTGCACAAATATCTCAATTCCAAGGGCGTGCCGCAGTTGCTGCTCAACACTGGCGCATCGAAGTGGAACGATCCGAAGAATTTCAAATGGACCATGGCCGGATTGCCGCTTTATCCGACCGAAGCGCGCATTCTCGCCAAGCATGTCGTCAGCGTGAAGCCGAACGCCAAGGTCGGCATTCTCTATCAGAACGATGACTTTGGTCGCGACTTCCTCGGGCCGTTCAAGGATGAACTCGCCAAGGCCGGTGGCACTGCGAAGGTGATTGCGGAAGTCACCTATGACCTCACCGATCCGACTATCGATTCGCAGCTGATCAATCTGGCAAAATCCGGCGCGGATGTTTTCTATAACATCACCACTGGCAAGGCGACGTCGCAGTCGATCCGCAAGGTGGCCGAACTCGGCTGGAAGCCACTGCATCTGTTATCGGCGGGGTCCACCGGACGCTCGATCCTCAACGCTGCGGGCATCGAGAATGCCAAGGGCATCGTGGCGATCCGTTACTCCAAGGAAGTCGGCGTGCCGGCATTCGAGAAAGACCCAGAGGTGATGGCTTTCGAGGAATTGCGCAAAAAGTACCTGCCCAATGTCGATCCCGACAACACCATCGCCTATGCCGGCTACGGCCAGGCCGTCGCCATGGGCGAAATCCTGCGCCGCTGCGGCGACGATCTCACCCGCGCGAATGTGCTGAAACAGGCGCAGAACCTCACCGGCTTCCACTCGCCCTATATGCTGGACGGCGTGACCTACAGCTACACGCCGGACAATTATACGCCGATGAAGACGCTCTATATCTCGATCTTCAACGGCAAGGACTGGGATATTTCAGAGAAGCCGATGACGGAGTGACGTCTGTAGGGTGGGCAAAGCGAAGCGTGCCCACCATCACGCATATGACACTTGATGGTGGGCACGGCGCAAGCGCCTTTGCCCACCCTACAATCCGCGTCTCGCAATGAGGGCGGCGAGCACCTAGATTGAACCGGTGCCGCCGCGTAAATCCGCTTCGAAACCCGATCTTTTGCCCGAGACCTTCACCCGCTGGTTCGCCCAGCGGGGCTGGTCGCC
>CALRZK010000229.1:0-5953 GCA_943372615.1 Bradyrhizobium ivorense
CTTGTGCTCGATGGCCATGGCGACGCCATCCTCGGTGGTGGCGGTCACCGTCAGCACCTCGGGCATGTCGCCCATCTCGACGAACAGCGAGTGATAACGGCCGATGGTGACCTCTTCGGGCAGGCCCTGCATCAGCTGCCCGCCCTTGACCTGCACCCGCGAGGGACGGCCATGGGCCGGCTGCGTGAGCTGGCCGAGCTGCCCGCCGAAATATTCGCCGATGGCCTGCACACCGAGACAGACACCGAACACCGGGAGGTTTTTGGCGAGCGCGGTGTCGATGGTCTTCGAGATGCCGAAATCGGCAGGGCGGCCGGGGCCCGGTGACAGCACCAGCAGATCGAAGGTGTCGCGGTTCAGCACCGTCTGCGCATGGACGTGCCGGATGACGGAGACGTCCGCGCCGACCTGACGGAAGTAATCCGCCAGCATATGGACAAAACTGTCCTCGTGATCGATCAGCAGCACCTTTTTGCCGGAGCCACGCGCATCCGGCGCAAAGGCGGAGAGCTTCTTCGGCGGATCGCCGCGGAGCGCCTGGAACAGCGCTGCGGCCTTGGTCTGGCATTCCTTCTCTTCCGCCACCGGATCCGAGTCGAACAGCAGCGTGGCGCCGACGCGGACTTCGGCGAGGCCATCCTTCATGCGGATGGTGCGGATGGTGATGCCGGTATTTATAGTGCCGTCGAAGCCGACCACGCCGATGGCGCCGGCATACCAGCGCCGCGACGAACGCTCATTGTCCTCGACAAACTGCATCGCCCACAGTTTTGGCGCACCGGTGACAGTGACGGCCCATGCATGCGTCAGGAATGCATCGAGCGCATCGAAGCCCGGCCGCAACATGCCCTCGACATGATCGACCGTGTGGAAAAGCTTTGAGTAGGTCTCGATCTGCCGGCGCGCGAGCACCTTGATGGTGCCGGGCACGCAGACGCGTGCCTTGTCATTGCGATCCACGTCCGTGCACATGTTGAGCTCGAATTCGTCCTTCTCCGAATTCAGCAGCTGACGGATCTGCTCGGCATCGCCGATGGCGTCGACGCCGCGGGCGATGGTGCCGGAGATCGGACAGGTCTCGACGCGGCGGCCATCGGAGCGTACGAACATTTCCGGCGAGGCGGAGACCAGGAATTCGCCATCGCCGAGATTCATCAGCGCGCCATAAGGCGACGGATTGATGATGCAAAGCCGCTGGAAGACCTCGGCCGGCGAGCGATCGCATGGCTCGGCGAAGAGCTGGCCGGGCACGGCTTCGAACAGATCACCGCGTGCAAAGGCGGCGCGGGCCTTTTCCACCGTCTGCTGATATTCGCCGGGCGCATGGTCGGCAAAACCCTGACGCGGGGATTTGTTGTAGCCGCTTTCCGGCGTCTCGCGCGGCAGGCCTTCGGTGGAGCGCTCCTTGAAAGCGAAGTCGTAAGTGAGCGTGACGCCGCGGCCGGTGGCACGGTCATAGGCCAGCAGGCGATCGGGGATATAGAGCACGATATCGCGCTGGTCGGCCTCGCGGGCGCGCTTCTGCTTGAGGTCCTCGACCTGGAAGACGAGATCATAGGCGAATGCGCCGAACAGGCCGAGCATGGGATCGGCGGAGGAGAACAGCTGTGCGACGAGATCGCGGATCAGCGACATCACGCTGGCGCGGCGGGTGCGCTGGTCTTCCTCGACCGGCGCCTCTCCACGGACGATATGGCCCTTCAGCTTGGCCATGGTGCGCGCGTCCAGCACGACGCAGGGATCGCTCAGTGTCTCGGCGATGAAAGCGATCAGCACCTGTCCGCGCTTGTTCAGCGCTGTGATCGCGAACTCGGTGCCGGTGGTTTCCAGCAGCAGCGGCGGATCGGAAAAGCCGAGATCGAAGCTCTCGTAGCGGCCCGGCACCGTGGTGCCTGAGGACAGCACTACGCCGCGGTGATGATCGAGCCGAGTAATGAGATCGTCGAGCGCCGTTCCGCCGGTGAACATCTCGGCGTGGCGCGTGACCGTCAGGCCGCCGGCGGTCTTGTATGTGCTCTCAGCGGGGAGAGAAAAAATCGTCCTGTTCATTGTGTCCTCTTACGGAAACGAAGCCGGAGGGCGCCACACAGGACAAACGTCGAAAAGCCGTCGCACTGCGATGGCGGCCTTCGACGATTGGGAAAAGAGCAAATCGCACCAGCCACCTCTTCAGGAGGTGCGCCACCAACGACGGGAGTTGCGGACAGGGGTGCTCATGGCCGGCACTGAGCCACGGGAAATGGACGGCGTCAAGATGGAGATCGCGGCAATTGATCCCGGACAAATACCGTCAGCTTGAGCGGGCCGACCTCGTCCTCAATCGGTGTCCAGCCCAGATGCAGATAATAGTCCCGCCGCGGCGGGGCCGCGCAGAGATAGACTTTCTCGTGATCGCGGGCGAAGGCCTCGGTGCAGGCACGTTCGATCAAGGCCGGCGCAACGCCCTGCCCGCGCGCGTCCGGCTCGGTCCAGACCGCGGCGACCCAGGGCGTATATTGAGGGCGTTCGTCCAGATCGGAGACCAGCAGCGAGGCCGTGCCGAGAAAAGCCGCGCCACGATGCGCCACCAGTGCGATGGGCAGATCATGGCCCTTCATATTTTCGCGCAGGCGCTCGACGATATAGAGCTCGGGCACGCCATGGCGCCTCCACCATGCCTGCCAGATGCGATCTGCGACGGTATCGAAGAATTCAGGGACTTGGCGGAGATCAGAGATCGTAACGTTCATGATGGCGGAATTAACGATCCTGTGCCGGACAGCGGTTTTTGCATGGGATAGGAGCTCGTCGTCCCGAAATGCCCCTCGGGTTGCCCGCAATCCGCGTAGCCACATGAGAGATAGAAGCGATGGGCCGTCTCGGTGCTGGTCAGCCAACACGCCTCGTTGCCAAGGTCATTGGCAACCGCCTCCAGCCCTGCCAGAAGCGCGCGACTGACGCCCCGGAAGCGCGCATCCGGGGATACGTAGTTGAGCGTGATCTCGCCATTCGTTCTGACGGCACCGACCGCGAGAATGGCATCGTCCTCAGCCGCGACCAAAACGACATTGCCGGAATCTGCGATCCAGCTCGCGACAATGGCTGGCGTCTTGTTGGCCAGCCATGCGTTGAGAATTGCGGGATCGCCGTGATGGTCGCTGCCGCAGAGTTCAGCGATTGACCGTCGCATGACCACGCAGGCCTTGGCGGCATCATCGCTGCAAGCCCTGCGGATCAGCATGCGGTCCTCGATTATCCCAAATGCTTCTTGAAGAAAGTCGCCGCGCGGCTCCAGGCAGGCTTGGCGGCTTCGAGATCATGCACTTCGGCGCGCTGTTCGTTGACGAAAGCGTGGTCGGCGTCATAGCGGAAGAATTCCGCGCTCTTGCCGGCGGCCTTCAGGCCCTTTTCGAAATTATCGACCACTTCCGGCGTGCACCAGTCGTCGCGATTAGCGAAATGGCCCTGCAGCGGCACCTGCACATCGGCGGGGGCAGCAGCCTGCTCCGGCGGGATGCCGTAGAACGCCACGGCAGCACTGAGTTCGGGAATCTTTGTTGCCCCGATGACGGTCACCGCGCCGCCGAGGCAGAAGCCGGTCAGGCCGACCTTGGCACCATCCTTCGACAGATACTGCACGGCGCCGCGCACGGTCTGCGTCGTCGCGTCCATGAAATCGAGCGAGTTCATCTCTTTGCCCGCCGCATCTGCGTCGTGATAGGGCACAACGACACCGTCATAGAGATCGGGCGCCAGCACGTCGAAACCTTCCTGCGCGAGGCGATCCGCGAGACCCTTGATCTGGTCGGACAGGCCCCACCATTCCTGGATCATGACCACGCCGGGTGCATTGGCGCTGCCGGCTTTCGCGAGATAGCCCTTGGCTTCCTTGCCGTCGGGGCGCTTGAAGCTGATCGATGTTCCCATGGGATCCTCCACTGATTGATTGCGGGGGACGTTATAGACCCCTGACGTGTCAACTCAACCGGGCCAAAGCGCGCTGCAGGTCGCGCTTGTAGGACAAAAAATCGACAAACAGGCCATGCTCGCCGCGACTTGATTGCGCCGGCTGCGCGAACCACGCGGAGACTTCGCGTCGCCACGCCGCAGCCGCATCCGGACGCACGGCTCGCGCTGCGAGATAGGCCGAAATGACGCGAGCCTGAAGCGCACGGCCTTCCCAGCCGACGCCAGCGCCCTCGAGCAGGCCAGCGACATAGAGGCCATTGTCGCCCGACGGAAACATGTTCATGAACAATTTCGGCGCACCGATGGACTGCTGCCAATCAAGCGCGGAGAGATCATCAAGGAACGGAAACGTAATCCGATAGCCTGTTGCAAGCAGAACAAGATCGACTTCATCTGATTGGCCATCAGCAAACACCACGCGCTTTCCGGCAAATTCGCCGATCGGTTTTCGCACGGCGACATCGCCCTGGCCGAGATGCTGCAGCACCAGCGAATTGACGATAGGCGTACGGTCATAGAGTCGATGCCGCGGCTTCGGCAGACCGAAACGTTCGGGCGGGCCGACGATGAAGCGCAGGATTGGCTCGTGCAGGCGCGCGCGAAGACCCTTGGGAATGATGAAGCGCTTCGGTTTGTGATTGCCCTCGTCGGCGGGCTTGCCGGCAAGGAATTTCGGCACGAAGTGGTTGCCGCCGCGCACGCTCCAAAGCACCTTGTCGGCGCGGTGCACGGCATCGACCACGATGTCGCAGCCGGTATTGCCCATGCCGACCACGAGCACACGCTTGCCTTCAAAAATATCGGCGGTCTTGTAATCCTTCGCATGCATCACTGGGCCGTCGAACGAGCCTGCCGTCTTCGGAATCAGGGGATCGCTGAGATGGCCGTTGGCGATGATGACGCCGGCATAAACGGCGGACGTGCCGTCGCCGAGAGTAGCGCGCCATCCGCCGCCTTCCCGCTTCAGAGACGTCACGCCGGTGTTGAAGCGGATCAGCGGATAAAGATCGAAATGACGGGCATAGCCCTGCAGATAATCGAGCACCTGGCGATGGCTCGGATAGGCCGGCCAATCCTCGGGCATCGGAAAATCCGCGAAGGCCGTGGTGCGCTTCGACGAGATCAGATGCGTCGATGCATAGACAGCGCTCGGGGCTGCGCCATAGAGCCACTGACCGCCGACATCGCCATTCTGCTCGACGGCTTCGACGGCATGGCCTGCAGCCTTCATACTCTGGATGACGGCAAGGCCCGCGGGGCCTGCGCCAATGACGAGGAAAGTCATGCAGGTCCATCCGGGCGCTGGTCGCGATAGCGCTCGAAGACGGCGCGGGCGTCGAGTTCAGGCGTGTAGCCGAATTCGGATTTCAGGCGGTTGTTATCCAGCACTGGACGATACTGGATGAACTTGACGTTTTCCGCTGTCAGCTTCGTGAGCCCCAGCGCGTTCAACAGCCTCAGCGCGCCGCGCATGATGGCGGGTGGGATCGGCACGAAGGGCTTTCCGTTAAGCTGGGCGATCTCACGCAGGCTGAGTGTGCCGTCGCCAGCAAGATTGTAGATACCGGCTTTTCCGGTGCGCACCGCCTGCGACAGCGCCGCTACCACATCGCTGTCTGCGATCAACGAAAACGGCGTCGCGGTGCCGCTGAGGCCGGTAACGACTGGGCGCTCAAATAATGCGGTGATCTGGTTGTTCGTGGTCGGCCCGAGCACTGTGCAGGGCCGGAAGATGGTCTGCTGCAATTGCGGCTGATCCTCGCGCCAGCGCGCCAGCATCTCCTCCACCTCGCGCTTGTTGCGCGCATAAGGGAAATCCTCGTTGCCACGCAGCGGATTGGTCTCGCGCAGTGGCACGGGATTGTCGGCGTGATAGCCGTAAGCCGCACCGCTGGATGTCACGATCAGATGCTGAACGCTGGCGGCAAGGCAGGCTTCGAGCACATTGCGCGTACCCACCACGTCGATCTCATAATCGCGCCGCTCGTCCCCGCCGACAGCGACC
>CALRZK010000230.1:0-5931 GCA_943372615.1 Bradyrhizobium ivorense
TGTGGAAAGCACCATGGTCTGGCGCGGCATGACCGAGCTGTCCGCCGGAGACTTTGCGCCCGCTTTCCTTGTCGTATCCTTCATCTCTGCGACGTCAGCGTGGTTCTTCTGGCAGATGCCCGCCGATGCCGGCGCGGAAATCTCCGGCCGCAAGGCCGTCGAGATCGCCAGCCGCAAGGGCGAGAAGAAAAGCGCAGAGCATGCAGCCGCTAAAGCTGCGAGCGAGACGACCGAAGATACGCGGGATCAGCGACTGTAACGATCATCGCACTTGCAAAGCGATGATCGGCAGCGCCGGGCGTGTTGGGAGGCATCCAACCTCACCCGGCGCCACAAAGATTTAGTATTTCGCTTTCACCGGCAAACCGACCGGGGCTGAATTGAATGCGTAGTTGATGCCGAAGCGACCGCCAAAGTTGGTCGCGCCATTCTGGCCGAGCTGCGCGTTGAAAGCGGCAAGACCGGTCCAGTCCTTTGCGAGCGTCACTGTCGTACCGACAACCGCGCTCGCCCAGTCGCGGCCGAGTTGCACGATCGGCAGCGAATAGCTCGGCGTCAGCCCCGGCAATGTCAGCACCGTTGCGGTGACAGTGCGGTTCGCCGTGTTGTCGAACTCGTGGTTCCACGTCACTTGTGCGAACGGCCGCCAATTGCCGTAGTCGATGGCGGCACGATAGCCGAGCGCAGATACCGTCGAGGTGCGGCCGATATTCGAGAAGGCCATGCTGGTAAAGCTGCCCGTTTCGGTGAAGGCATCGATGCTCACCGCCTGCAGCTCGACGCCGGCAACCGGGCCATGCGTGACAGCCCCGTCGCGAAAATCATAGCCGGTCAACGCCGCGAAGGAGAAGTTGCGGCCATTGGTGTTGGCCTGGTTGCTGTCGAACGTGATGCCCAGCGGCACGACGCGGTTCACGTCGTATTTCATCCAGCCAAAGCTCATGATCGCATTGGCCCAGAGATTATCGGCGCGCACCGCACCAAACACCGTCGCAGCCACTTCCTGCTGGCGGAACCCACCGCCCGAGGTGAAGGACGGATTGAACTCGCCAAGCGTCACCGCGCCACCGATCAGGGCGTTGTTGCTGAACGTGTAGCTGCCACCAAGCGTGCCGGCGATTGGCGTCGAGGGATCGCCGGGGAAACCGGGCGAGCTGTTATTGAGACGCAATGACGACACGTCGCCGTTGAACCAGACATTGAAGCCCGGCGTCGCACGGCGCTGGGTGATGTCGATCTGCTCCTGGATGCCGAGCGTCACGCTGCGGCGGGCCTGGATCGCGCTTTCCGTGAGGAAGGAGATCTGGCTCGGGGCAACGATGAGGCTGTAATAGTAATCGGCCTGGATCTTCTGCCCGGCCGGGGAGAGATGGATATCGTCGGAATAGAAACTCGTCTGCAGGGCGTTAGCCGATGTCAGATGTGTGGCCCCGGGTACAGGCGTGGTTGACGGGACGCAGTACAAGCCATAGCCGCGGTAGCTGCCGGTTGTCGGCTGGCAAGCCGATGTCGAGGTGGGAACAACCGGGCCGAACGTGTTTGCGGGTGGCGTGAGCGTCGGTCCCGGCAGGGCCGACGTGAATCCGAAACGTGCGGGGTCCCTGCGCACGGCAACGATGAAAGCCGTCTGGTCGGCTGGAATGAAATTGACGCCTGCCGCAGCAAGGTTGTTGTAGATCGTCGTATTGAGAATCTCGCCGCGCCCCAGATTGGGAATCAAAATGTAACGCGCGCCAGCGTCTCGAAGGGCCGTCACGGCATCGGTGAAGAAGCCGGCCTGTTGGACGAGATTGCCGGTGCTGTTGCTGCCGGGACTGATCAAGTAGAGCGCATTCGGATTGGCCACCCCGCCTGTCGAGGTCAGATAGCTGTTCATCTGCTGGACGATTGACGGAGACGTTGGCGCCAAGCCATTGGCACCGGTAATGGGGGCACCGGAGACAGCGTAATTCGTTCCTGTTGCAGAAACGCCGCGTGACACATCCGTCAGCCCAAAACGCTCGGCGAGAATCGTAGTGTTCATGATGCCGCCAGACGGCGTCATGGCGCCGCCGGCATTGCGCGCCGCCGTAAAGTGAAAGTCGCCGCCCTGGTTTTTGAAATAGCCGCTATCGAGCATGCTCGGCCCGAAGACGAGCATTTGATCGAATGTCTGGGCTGACGCGCTCGTCACAAGACAGGTCGACGCAAGCAGCGCGGCAGCAAACGAAAATTTCATTGATCCCCCCGGAAATAAAAAATCGGCAATCCTCGACTGCGACCTTGATCCCTGAATAGCCTGCTTCGTCATACCCCGTTTGAGGTAGCCACACTCGTTTTGTGCGACTGTTGCCAAGCTGCATCACCTTGGCGAGCGCCAGCTCGGCGTCCGGCTGAACCGCCGCGAGACGCTCTTCTCACGGCGTCAGACGACGCAGCAGCATCAAAAGATCCTGCTGCCGATGGGTCTGCGTCTTGGTCAGAATGCGCTTGAGATGCGTTCGGGCCGTCTCGATCGAAATCGACATCCGCCCGGCAATGTCCGCGAGCACGAGTTCCTGCTCGAGATATCGAACGAGCACAACTTCCGTTTCGGTCAACCCGAGGGTCCGGATCAGGATTTCCGGCGCCGTTGACTTGCTGCGATCTTCCGGATCGGTCACCAGCAGCAGGATCGCGCCACGCGTGAACACCGATGCGGCCAGCCCTTCGAGCCTGAGCGCGCGAATGATCAGCGGACGGCGATCGCGCCGACGTATCACCGCCATATCGCTCCCACCTGCCGGCGTCAGCTTTCCCGGTCGATGCGAGCTGATCAGCGCCTGCAGTTCGGCATTGTCCGCACCATGCATGGACCTCAACTCCCTCCGATGGAGTTCGAGACCTTTACCAATCAGATCCTGGGCTTTTTGATTGTGCCGGATGACAAGACCCGCTTCATCGATCAGGAAACTCGCGCAGCCGATGGCCTCATAGGCATCGAGAGCGGCAATCCCGCTCGCATAAGCCATGCTCCGCGCCAGCGCTGCGGCCTGCTGCAGCGGCGCAGAAAAACGGACCAGATCGGCCTGTTCCGCCTGATCGAAAAAGCCGCCTTTATCGCCCCGTTGGAAAACGAGACACCATTCATCGACGGGGTCCGAGAAACCGACCACCGCCGACCAGTTGCAGTCATGGCGCGCCAACAGGCCACGATGATAGTCGGACGAAGCCAGCTCTTCGGCGCTGGCGAAGTCTTGATCGGTGAAGATGCCGGTTTGCCGCATCAGCGGCAGACCGCGGACCCGTTCGTCGCGCTCGTGCCAGCCGTCGCGAAAGAATTCGGCCACGCCCGCGGCCAGGGATTGCGAATGCGGGGTGAGCGGGCTCTGCCCCTTGACCGGCAACACCACCGCACCATGGGCGCCGGCATATTCGCCGAGAAGATCCATCGACGCCGTCCATCGTGACGGATCCACGGCAGCGTCCAGAAGCGATTGCGAGGCCTGTTCGAACGTGATTCTTGTCGAGCGCATGGTGCAAACACTAGTTCTGTGAGCGTCAATCCAGCGTCAAACAGCATTTTGCAGGAGCCTCAGCTGCTTATGCCGGCTAGTTTGCCGCCCTCATCTGCCGAAACGTCTCCACCATCCTGTTTTTGGCCTCGACATAACGAGGATCGGCGGTTCGCCCGCCACGCTGGTTCATGGCCTCCGGTGTGTAGCCTGGGCTGAGTTGCCGCGCTTTTTCGACGGCCGCACGAGCCTCGTCGAGACGGCCTGCACGGAACAAGGCAACGGCATAGAGCGCCTGGATGCGGCCCACGGTCGGGTTCCCAGTGACCGCCAGTCCGAGATAGCGCGCAGCGTCCTGATCATGGCCGGCAACCAGCGCAGTTTCCCCGGCGATATAGGCCGTCTCGGCAGCTCCAAGATCGGGCAGCAGATTTGGTGTCGCGGCCTGCATCAGTTGATAGCCCTCCTCGAGCCGACCGAGAAAGATCATGACATGGGCATATTGGGCCGCTGCGTTCCAATGTGCGGGATCAAGCCGCACCGATTGTGCGAAATTGTCCGACGCCTGCTGGAAATTGCCTTGCAGCTTGTTGAGCATCCCCTCCTTGAAGGCGAGATCGGATGAGTTCGGAATCAGCGGCTTGATCCGGATCAGGAGGTCGCTGATCGCCGCGAGGTCTGCGGCTCGTTGACCAGTCTGGTTGCGTGCGACCCGCAGGATGTAGCATTCCGACAGGCCGATCAGCGCATTCGCATTGGTCGGGTCCTCGGCAAGGATCTCCTGATACAAGGCGATCGCCGTCAGATCCTCATTCCCGAGACGCGTCTGGATCTGCCCCGCTTTTGCGCGCCAGAGCTTGCCGGGAATTGAACTGTCGCTCGCCCGCTGCCGTGCTTCGCGCAGCACGATTTCCGACGTCACATAGCCGTATAGTTCGCGCGCGAATATGGTTGGCGGACCGTTGGCGAGCGGGATGGAACCCGACCATATCGTATCGCCGGCGTTGACGGACACCAGACGGACATCCGCACGCGCGCTTGATCCGGCGCCCGCGAGCCGGACGCGAATGCGATAATCGGGAACGCGTTTGCTGCCATCCACGAATTCGATCAAGGTCACCTTGTTGTAGCGCGAGAAGGCGGAGGATGCTTCCCGTTCGAGCGCTGGAATGTCGTCTGCACCGCCCTGCCCCGGATCTGCAGCAATGCTATCGAGCGCAACCAGCGCGCGCCCGTAACGGCGCTCGTCCACGGTTCGTTGGTCGGCCGCGCTCCAATAAAGAAAACCCGCAATCGCGAACAACACGGCGAGCGTCAGGACACCAATGATCCCTGGCAGCTTGCGCCGGCTGAAACGCGGCATTCGTGCAGATAACGGATCAATCGGCACTGCCGTGCCTGTCGTTGCAGCAGCGGGTTCCTTCGCCGCGCCCGGAGGATCGCGCAAGCGATCCACCAGCTGGATGGTCGCGGCTTCCGGTCGAACTGCCAGTTCGTCGCGCAGGAGAATACGAAAATCCTCAAAACGCTGCATCGCCGCCGCACGCCCGGACACCTGCGCTTCCAGCGCAATGATGGCGCGATGGGTTTGCTCGCGGATCGGATTGATGGCCAGCAGCGCATTCGCATGCAACAGCGCCTCCTGATGCAGTCCCATCTCGCCGAGGCGCTTGATCAGCCGGTCATGCAGAACCATCGCGCGATCGGCGCAGCGCTGCCGCTCCGCCCGCAGCCACTCGTCAAATCCAGCTTCCTCGATTTCCAGACCAACACCAAACGGACCGCGATAGGCAGCACATGCATGCGTCAGGCGCGCGATATCGTCGTGATCGGCGAAATGAAGCAGATCCAGGCAATCAATTGCGATAAGACCGGTATCCAGTTGGACGGTTTCATCATCCGACTTCAGCAGGCCTGCGCCATCCACCTGGATCCGGCGGAGACTGCTCAGCGCTTGCCGTAAACTCTGGCGCGCCTGCTCCTCGCCTGCATCGCCCCACAACAAGGCAGCGAGAACTGTACGACTGGCCATGCATCCCGGGGCCATCGCGAGATAGGCCAGCAATGCGCGCGATTTCCGCGCACTCACCGACAGCCGCGCGCCCGAAGCGCCATCGCGCAGTTCGAACTGTCCAAGCAGATTCAGAACAAACGGCCGCGTTCCTGCGTTCGCGGCATTCCCATCCTGGCGATATTTTGCTGGAAACGACGACCGGCCGTCCATCCACTCTCAAATCCGGACTATCAGACCGCCAAAAGCGACTGAAAACTCAAAACGTCCATATCTCGCAACGACCCACCGACAAATAATGCCTGAGCATATTGAGCATGACGGTTGCCTTCAACCCCAAATACCCCGTTTGAGGTATCGCAACTCTGCTGGAAGAGTGGATTGAAAGGATCATGGAACAAAAAAAGACCTCGGCATGGTGAGTGCCGAGGCTGGAGATTTAACGGT
>CALRZK010000231.1:0-5915 GCA_943372615.1 Bradyrhizobium ivorense
CAAATCGCGCAATGCCGGCCAGGTCTGCGTCGCGCCGACGCGCTTCTTCGTGCAGGAGAAGAATTTTGAGATCTTCGCCAAGACCTTTGCGGAAGGCGCTGCGGCGCTGAAGATCGGCAATGGCATGGATCCCGCGACGCAGCTCGGCCCATTGGCCAATCCGCGGCGTGTCGATGCGATGGAGCGGCTGGTGGGAGACGCCAAGAAGCGCGGTGCGCGCGTGCTCGCCGGCGGTGAACGCATCAACAATCGCGGCTATTTCTATCCGCTTACGGTGCTGGCGGATGTGCCCGACGATGCGCTGGCGATGAACGAGGAGCCGTTCGGCCCGTTGGCGCTGGTCAATCCGGTGCGTGATCTCGACGAGGCCATCGCAAAGGCGAACGCCCTGCCCTTCGGCCTCGCCGCCTATGCCTTCACCAACTCCGCCGACAATGTGCAGCGCATTTCGAACGACGTGGAAACGGGCAATCTCACCATCAATCACTTCGTGGCATCGACGGCGGAAACGCCGTTCGGCGGCGTGAAGGACAGTGGCTACGGCCGCGAGGGCGGCATCGAAGGTCTCGGCTGCTATACGGTGACGAAGAACGTCTCGCACAAGTTTGGGTGAAATAATTTGTAGGGTGGGCAAAGCGTAGCGTGCCCACTTTTCCGTTCGTGCACTGGAAGGTGGGCACGCTGCGCTTTGCCCACCCTACAGTTACGGCCTCAGCCAAACACCTTCGCCAGGTCGCTGTGCAGCCGCTTCATGCCAGCCGGGCCGGTGAAAATATCCTTCACCTCCGCCAGCGCCTCGCTGGTCAAGCCTTCCTCGGATCGAATGCCCTGCGCGGCAGTCGCGAGAATGCGGCCGGCAATGGCAGCCTGATTGGCTGAGGTACGATGCTGCTCTGGAACTTTGGCCACGACCTTGCTCAGGACATCGCGCATCAGGGCAACAGTGACGGGATCGTAAGATGCCGACATTGGGGGTCTCCCTGCTCATGTTCTTGTTATCTGGACAAGCTACGCCGGCTTTCAAGTTTGCCTAGTGACATTCGCGTGTTTGGTGAACTGACGAAAGGTCGCATCAACCTCTGTATGGTGCGATAGCGGACACTGCGGAGCGTATATCGGTATCCGTTTCCCGCGACCCGGTTCCCGTGCACCGTAAAAATTTAGTCCAACCAAATCCCGAAGAACCGGATAGATTTCCGGCGCAGAGATTGAAATGGAGCGGCTTTTTGATGGTTCGATCGACGGAAATCGCCAGGCCGGAGGCCGGCATCCGCCAAGCCCCCATCGCGTGATGATGGACGGGCCTTCCACCATTGATCCGGGCTCGGCCACGCCGGGCGAAATGAGCCAGCGCATCCGGCAACACGATTGGTCATCGACACCTCTCGGTCCGATGGCGAGCTGGTCGCCCAGCCTGCGCACCACCGTCGATCTGATGCTGGCGACGCAGGCGCAGATCGTGCTGTTTTGCGGACCGCAATTCGTCGCGCTCTACAACGACGTCTATGCGCCGACCATCGGCGAGAAACACCCACGCGCGCTCGGGCAGCCCGCGCGGGAGAACTGGGCGGAGCTGTGGGACGATCTCGGTCCCCTGCTGAAGGGCGTGATGGAGACCGGCGAGACTTTCTCAGCGAAGGACCGGCCGTTCTATATCGAGCGCAGCGGCTATGGCGAGACCGTCTATTTCGACATTTCCTACTCGGCCGTCCGCAATGGCGATGGCGCTGTGGAGGCTGTGCTCTGCATCGTGGCGGAGACGACCGGTCGCGTGCGCGCAACACAGATCCTCGCGGAGAATGAAGAACGGCAAGCGCTACTGCTGAAGCTCAGCGACGCATTGCGCGAGGTCGATGATGCCGTCGAAATCCAGAGCGTCGCCGCATTGACCTTGGGCCGACATCTCGGGACCGACCGCGTTTTCTACGGCGAGGTCAGCGAGGACGGCGACAAGGTTCTGATCCAGCACGATTACGTCTCCGGCTTCGCCAGCATTGCCGGGCTGCACACGATGGCGAGCTATGACAACGACGTCCGCGGTAAATGGCATCGCGGCGAAATCGCGACCACCGATGATGTCGAAGCCGATCCGAACATATCTAGGCAGCAACGAACGGCGCTGGCGGCCATCAATGTTCGCGCCTGGATGGGCATTCCGCTCATCAAGGCAGGGCGGCTGGTGGCCATCCTCGGGCTCGGTCAGGCGCAACCGCGGCACTGGTCGTATCGTGAGATCTCGCTAGTCAGTGAGGTGGCCGAACGCACTTGGTCGGCGGTCGAACGTGCCAAGGCGGATGCGCGACTGCGTGACAGCGAAAAGCGTTTTCGCGCGCTGGTGAGCGCGAGTTCGGACGCGGTCTATCGCATGAGCCCCGATTGGCAGGAAATGCGCCAACTTGACGGGCGAGGTTTCCTCTCCGACGTGGAAGGGCCGATGGTGCGATGGCTGGAGGAATATATCTACAGTGACGATCAGCCCGCCATCATGGCGGAAGTGAACCGCGCGATTGCTGCGCGCGACACCTACGAACTCGAGCATCGGGTGCGGCAGGCCGACGGCAACGAAGGCTGGACACTATCGCGCGCCATTCCGATCATCAATGAAGCGGGTGCGATCACAGAGTGGTTCGGCATGGCGGCTGACGTCACCAATGCCAAACGCATTCGCGATCAGCAGAAGTTGCTGAACAACGAACTCAGTCACCGGATCAAGAACCTGTTCGCCATGGTGCAGGCCATCAGCCTGCAGACGCTGCGTCCCATCAAGGAGCGTGGCGAGGTCCGGACACTGCAGGAGCGTCTGCTGGCGCTAAGCAGCGCGCATGACATCCTGCTGCGCAACAACTGGATCGAGGCACCCGTCATCGAGGTCATCAAGGCCGCACTTGATGCGCTCGGTGCAACCGAACGGGTGGATGTGAAAGGGCCGGATATCGTGGTCGGCTCCAAGGCGGCGCTGAGCATGGCGCTGCTGTTGCATGAACTCGGCACCAATGCGGTGAAATATGGCGCGTTGTCGCTGCCGCAGGGACGCATCGACCTGCGCTGGGCGATCGAAGCCAAGGACGACACGCAGCTGTTCGCTTTGCGCTGGATGGAGAGCGGCGGCCCGTCGATCGAAGCGCCGCCGGCAAAGGGTGGCTTTGGCACGCGGCTGCTATCGACCGGATTGACCGGGACTGGCGGCCTGACGCTCGATTATCAGCGCGACGGATTGCAGGCGACGCTCGCCTCCCCGCTGCGGGAGATGTTCTGGACCAATTGAGCCTCGTATTGCGGCCCGGATACGGAACCAATAAAGTCCCAAAATGGATTGGGACAAGGTACGTATTTTTCTCGAAGTCGCCCGCACCGGCCAGATTCTCGGCGCCGCCAAGCGGCTCAAGCTCAATCATGCCACCGTCGCGCGCCAGCTCACCGCGCTGGAAAAAGACCTCAAAACAAAACTGCTGAACCGCCAGACCACGGGATCATCGCTGACGCCCGCGGGCGTTGCACTGCTGGCTGCGGCCGAGCGGGCTGAGTCCGAATTGCTGCGGGTGGGTTCGCAACTCTCATCGGCCGCCGACAAGATCGCCGGCACGGTGCGCATCGGTGCACCGGACGGACTCGGGAATTACTTTCTGGCCGACAAGCTTGGCGCTTTTGCCGCGGACAATCCCGATCTGGTGATCCAGCTCGTCGCACTACCGCGCACCTTCTCGCTGGCCAAGCGCGAAGCCGACATGGTGGTGACCGTGGAGCGGCCCGACGAAGGCAAGCTGATGTGCACCAAGCTGACCGACTACACGCTCAGCTTCTACGCATCTGATGATTATCTCGCGCGATCATCGGCGATCAAGAACGTCGGCGATCTCTCCGACCATCTGCTGATCACCTATATCCATGACATCATCTTCAGCCGCGCGCTGGATTATGCATCGACGCTGAGTGAGCTGATCACCCGGCGCTTCGAATGCGGCAGTGTCATCGGCCAGCTCGAGGCAGTACGCGCCGGCCATGGCGTTGGGATTTTGCATGACTATGCGGCGCAGCGTTATCCGGAGCTACGGCGCATCCTTCCGGCCAACAGCTTTACCCGCACCTATTGGCTCATCTCGCATCCCGACACGCATGACACGCGCCGGGTGCGGGAGATCCGACGGTATATCGTCGGCAAGGTGAAGGAAGCGAGGAAGCAGTTTATCGCGGGGTGAGGCAGTTCTTTCTTCACCTCTCCCCTCCGGGGAGAGGTGAACGGAGCGTTGCAGTTAGTGTCTCAGCTCGAGCCGGAAACCACCGCACCGAACTTCGTGAAGAACTCACCCGCCAGCTTCTTCGCCGTCGCATCGATAAGGCGGCCGCCGAGCTGCGCCAGCTTGCCGCCGATCTGCGAGTCGACCTGATAGTGCAACATCGTCTCGTTCTCGCTCACGGCCTCCAGCTGGATCGCCGCACCGCCTTTGGCGAAGCCAGCGACTCCGCCCGAGCCTTCGCCCGAGATCTTGTAGCCATTTGGCGGATCGAGATCACTCAGCGTCACCTTGCCACCGAAGCTCGCTTTCACCGGACCGACCTTGATGACGACCTTGGCCGTCATCTCCGTCGGCGAGGCCATCTCCAGCTCCTGGCAGCCGGGAATGCACTGCTTCAGCACATCGGGATTGTTGAGCGCGGCCCACACGGCCTCGCGCGAGGCTGGAATGGTCTGGCTATCATTCATCTGCATGGGATCGTTCCTCACCTGCTTGCGCGTCAGACCGCGCAATAGCGTTCCTGGATTTCCTTGTCGGCGAGCAGCGCTTCCGAACTGCTCTCATAGACGACCTCGCCCTGATCGAGGATCACCGCGCGATCGGCGAGACGCAGCGCCCATTCGACATTCTGCTCGACCAGCAAGAGCGTGACGCCTTGATCGCGCAGCTTGCGGAACAGCACGCCCATCTCCTCCACCAGCACCGGCATGATGCCTTCGGATGGTTCGTCGAGCAGGATCATCTTCGGCTTGGCGATGGTGGCCCGCGCGATGGCGAGCATCTGCTGCTCGCCGCCAGACATGGTGACGCCTTCCTGATCGAGACGCTCTTTCAGGCGCGGAAAGCTCTCCGCGATTTCCTCGATGGCTTCGCGCTCGTCGATCTTGCCGCTTGAGGCCACGAGGCCGAGCTGCAGGTTCTCGCGCACGGTGAGGCCCGGCACGATGCGGCGCTCTTCCGGCACATAGGCAAGGCCGAGGCGATAGCGATCATGCGCCTTCAGCGCGACCAGATCCTTGCCGTCGAACTGCATGCTGCCCGAAATCTTCGGCATCAGGCCCATGATGGAGCGGATGGTGGTGGTCTTGCCGGCGCCGTTGCGCCCGACGAGTGCTACGACTTCGCCCTGCTTCACATTGAGCGAGACGCCATGCAGCGTGTGGCTGGAGCCGTACCAGGCGTGGAGGTCGCGGATCTCAAGCATAGCCATGGTTCTGTCCCAGATAGACGCGACGAACCTCGGGGTCCGTCTGGATGTCATGCGGCGTGCCGTCGGCGATGAGCTGGCCATGATGCAGCACCAGGATGCGGTCGCTGAGGCCGAGGATCATCTTCATCTTATGCTCGACCAGAAGAATGGTGCGCTCCGCCGCCAGTTTCTCCAGCAGCGCCACCATGTCCTTGGTTTCCTCAGGGCCCATGCCGGCGGTGGGCTCGTCGAGCAGCAGCACTTCGGGGCCGGAGATCAGCGCAATCGCAATCTCCAGCGCGCGTTGCTGGCCGTGGGCGAGAAATTTTGCGGTCTCGTCGCGCTTGGCGATGAGGCCCACGGATTCCAGCGCCTTGTCGGCACGGGCATCCAGCTCATCGAACTTCTTGCGGTTGGTCCAGATATTGTAGCGCGAGCGGCCGGCCTGCGCCGCGACACGGACATTTTCGTGCACGCTCAGATCGGGGAAA
>CALRZK010000232.1:0-5907 GCA_943372615.1 Bradyrhizobium ivorense
AGTGCGAGCAGGGCGGCATTGATCGGCAGGATCGGACCCTGTGCCGACAGATTATAGGCGGTCGAGCCGGCCGGTGTGGCGACCAGGATGCCGTCGGCGACGAGTTCGGCCATACGCTCCTGCTCGTCGATCAGGATGCGCAGCCTTGCTGCCTGATGGGTCTGGCGGAACAGCGAGACCTCGTTGATGGCGTGGTGGATATGCACATTGCCATGCACGTCGGTGGCGCGCATCAACAGCGGATTGATCAGGGTCTCGCGCGCAGCGGCGAGGCGGTCATGCAGATTGACCGTCGAATATTCATTCATCAAAAAACCGACCGTGCCGCGATGCATGCCATAGATCGGCTTGCCCGTGCGCATGTGGTCGTGCAGCGTTTTCAGCATCAGCCCGTCGCCGCCCAGCGCGACGATGACGTCGGCTTTGTGCGGATCGTCATTGCCGTAGATCTGCACCAGCTGCTCATAGGCAGCCTGCGCTTCCTCGCTGTTGCTGGCAACGAAGGCGATCCGGTCGAGGCGCTTGGACGTGGTCATGGCGGAGATCGCGGGCCTCGGGCTCGAACTGGGCTCAATATATGCCGCGGTCTGTATCGACCGGGCCGGAACTTGTCGAGCCGCAGTTAACGGCAGTTCGAGGCGATCTGTCGAGAGGGCAGGTGACGGATGGTTACCGTGGCGCGTCTTCGCAGCAAAAAGCCGGCGCAGCCCGCTGGGCCCCGCCGGCTTTGAACCGATCCGCGAACGGGATCAGTAGGTGAGACCGGTGCCCGGCGCCTGGGCGAGCGCGTCGGCCAGCGATTGATATTCGGCGGAGTTCGTGCCGGTGAGCGAGGCGAGCTTGGTCAGGTGATACTGCGCTTGATCGCGATTGCCCTGTTCGACCTGCCACAACCCATAATACTGCCAGGTGCGGGCGTGGTTCGGATCGGCCTTCAGCGCGCGCTCGTAATAGGCCTGCGAAACCTTGTAGTCGCCGAGCTTGCGATAGGAGTAGCCGATCAGATTGGCGACATCCGCACGATCATCCTGCTTCAGCGCCTTCAACTGCGCGATGGCGGATGTGTAGTCGTGCTTGTCGTAGATCGTGGCGTAGGCGGCGCGATAGCCATCAAGGAACGCGCGATCGTCGGGTTTGGTCGGATTGAGCTTCTGGTCCTTGGTGCCCTTCTTCGAATCGGAGGCGGGCGGTGTGGATGGCGTGTCGCTGCCGGCAGCGTATGCGGTGGTGAGGACGGAAGGCGAGGCGGCGATCACCGTCGAAAGCAATGCAAGTGTCGTCAGCCGGATCAAAGATTTGGTCATGCGGCGCTCCTGTTTGCAGCGGGGATAGTCTGGCACGGAAGTCAGCGGTTGTGAACACGGAATGAACACCGCAGACGGTTGTCCATTCCCGCACCGAAGATCGTCCTGTGGTGGTATCCGCGCATGACGAAGATGTCATCCAGATGAACGAAGGCTGCAGATCTGCGTCAGCATGGGTTCAGCGCGCGGCCACTAAATCTGTTGGCATGATCGACAAGCCCGGCCATTCCGACCGGTCACTTTCTTGATCGAGATCGACAGGAGAAGACCATGTTGAAGACAGTTTCCGCCGCGCTGATCGCCGTTTCCATGCTCGCCGCACCGGCGATGGCCGGCAGCTTTGGCCATGCCAGCCGCACGCATCATTCGCATGCACTCGACGCGAAGGCGCAGATGCATCGCGGCCATGTCACGCATCATCGCCATGCCAGGCCGCATCATCCGCACTTCAATATTCACAAGAAGTTCGGCCATCACAAGCACTTCAAGCATTCCGGCGTCTCAGCCAAAACCGTGCACAAACACGGTTGAGGGGCTCCGTGGTCGCGGCAATCCATTGCCCAGCTGCGGCCACGGAGTTTGACGGTCGCCTCGCCAGTCCCGCGTCCCCGGGAGTGGCGGGGTGGACCCGTTGCGCGTCCTCTCGTCACCGAGTTGCGAATTCCCTTCCGCGCGCGAACCGTCTAGGACTCGTCGGAGTTTGAACGGGCAGGCGGAATGACATTGATTTTGCGGAACATGATGCGCGCAGCGACGCTGCTAGCAGCACTGGGGCTGGCCGCCTGCGGTGGTGGCCCAAGCGGCAATGTGAGTTTCGTCGAGAGCGCCAGCGGCGCGCAACCTTTCCCGACCGCCTATCGCACTGATGTGCTCGCTTTCATGCGCACTTATCTCAACGATCCCGTTGGTGTGCGCGGCGCTGTTCTTGCCGAGCCGGTGCAACGAACCGTCGGCGGAAATATGCGGTACATTGTCTGCATTCGTTACTCCGCGAAGGATTTCAACGGGCGCTACACGCCGGTGCAGGAACGCGGCATCGCTTTCGTCGAAGGCCGTCTCGAGCGGGTGGTCGATAACAGCGCTGAGCTCTGCGCCGGCGCGAATTATCAGCCGTTTCCCGACATGGAAAAAATGTCACGGTAGCGCGTTGATCATCAAGATTTCTGCACCCGTGATAGCAACATGACCTTCCGTTCCATAGCCCGACTGCTCGCCTGTCTCGTGCTCTGCCTGGGCATCGGCATTGTCGGATCGATCTTCACCCGGCCGGAAATTCCCACCTGGTATGCCGGTCTCGCCAAGCCATCCTGGACACCGCCACCTTTCGTTTTCCCGATCGCGTGGACGACGCTCTATGTGATGATGGCCGTCGCATTCTGGCGGCTATGGGATCGCGTTCCGCAATCGGATGCGCGCCGGCGTGCGATGATGTTGTTCGCGATCCAGCTTGTGCTGAACGCGATCTGGTCGCCGGTGTTTTTCGGTTGGCATGGAATGCGGGCAGGGCTCGTGATCATCATCCTCATGGCAGTCCTCATCGCGGCCACCATCGTGTCGGCGGTAAGAATTGACCGCATGACCGCGGCGCTGCTGGTTCCGTATCTGTGCTGGGTGCTCTATGCGAGCACCATCAATGCCGGCGTCGTTGCCCTTAATTGAACGCAAGTCTGCCGCTGGTTTGCCGCAAGAAGTCATGCCCCTTTTGT
This sequence comes from Bradyrhizobium ivorense, assembly GCA_943372615.1. Classification (GTDB taxonomy): domain Bacteria; phylum Pseudomonadota; class Alphaproteobacteria; order Rhizobiales; family Xanthobacteraceae; genus Tardiphaga; species Tardiphaga ivorense_A. The sequence continues at coordinate 3,011 of CALRZK010000232.1, forward strand.
CGGCTTTACGCGCGAAAACGCGTTTTTTCTTGCGGCAGACTTGAGGCAAACGTGAACGCAAATCGCCGCGACACGTGAACCGAAGCGCTTCCGCTGCCGACAAAGCTGAACAGGATGAGTGTGGCTGATTTGTCGCACTCAACAAAGATCACTGGGCCGGGGAACGCCGCGAAGCAACCAAACTCCCGCCACGTTGTTTTCTGACCGTCACAACGCAACACAGGGGATTTCAAATGAAAAAGTTTCTGCTGAGCGCATCGGCCATCGTCGCCATTGCTGCCGCGTCCACCTCGGCTTTCGCTGCCGATCTTCCGGCGCGCACCTACACCAAGGCTCCGGCCTATACCGCGCCTGCGGTGGTCTATAACTGGACCGGCTTCTACATCGGCGGTCACGTCGGCGGCGCGTTCGGCGACAGCAACAGTCTGATCGGCGATAGCGGTCGCTTCATGGGCGGCGTGCAGGGCGGCTTCGACTATCAGTTCGCCACCAACTGGGTGCTCGGTATCGAGGCCAATTACAGCTGGATGGGCAGCAATAATACCGGCCTGCAGTTCTCGAACGGTACGATCGTCTCGGGCAATAATGATCAGCTCGGTTCGGTCACCGGTCGTCTCGGCTACACTTGGGGCCCGACGATGCTTTACGCCAAGGGCGGTTACGCCTGGCGCGGCAATAACGACATCTTCATCTCGCCCGCGCCGGTCGCTGCTGCCGTTATCGATGGTAACAGCAAGAGTGGCTACACCGTCGGTGGCGGTCTCGAATATATGTTCACGCCGAACTGGTCGGGTAAGATCGAGTACCAGTACTACAACTTCGGCAACACCACGATCGCTTCCACCAATATTCCGGGCAGCGGCGTTGCCAGCTTCAACAATGACGAGCACACCATCAAGGCCGGTCTGAACTATCGCTTCGGCTGGGGTGGCCCGATGGCCGCGCGCTACTAAGCGTCAGTCACGCATACGCACCGGGTTGCCCGGATCAACGAAAGGCCGGCCCTCGGGGCCGGCCTTTTACGTTTCGATCAATTCAGCGTCTGTTGCGTCACCCCCGCCGCCTTCAGCACCGTGGCCCATTTATCGATCTCGGCATTGAAACGCGCGGCGTGAGCCGGCCGGGTCCATTCCGATGCGGGAAATGGAATCGTGCCGACCGAATTGAAGCGCTCGACGATCTTCGGATCCTTCAATGCAGCCTGCAGAGCCTCGTTGAGCTTGTCGAGAATGGGAGCAGGAGTGTTTTCGGGTGCGTATAATCCGTGCCAGATCGCCATCTCGAGATTGACGCCGGCTTCATTGGCGGTTGGCGTATCCGGCAGAGCGGCCAGTCGCTTCGGCGACGTCACCGCATAAGCGCGCACCTGTTTTGCCTGGATCTGTGGGACGGCCGTTGTTGACTGGTCGCATAGCAGATCGACCTGGCCGGCAATCAGATCGTTCATCGCCGGTCCCGTTCCGCGATAAGCCACCTGGGTAATGTTGACGCCCATCACCTGGGATAGCAGCACGGCGCAGAGATGCGCGTTGGATCCGATACCCGCATGTGCGGCTGTGAGCTTGCTCGCATTCTCTTTGAGATAAGGGAAGAAGGCTTTGCTGTCCGCAGGCGGCAGAGCGAGCTTGCTGGCGATCACCATGGGCCCGGTATTGATGAGGCCGACCGGCACCAAAGCCGTCTTGGTATCGTAGCTCAGCTTGTAGAGTGACGGCGCTGCGGCGAGCGCAAGATGGTGGATCAGTAGTGTGTAGCCGTCGGGGTCGGCGGTCGCGAGGCGTCGTGCTCCCAATGTACCGCCTGCGCCTGCCACGTTTTCGATGACGATCTGTTGGCCGAGCGTGCGGCCCATATGATCGCCGACCAGCCGCGCGATGATGTCGCTTGGTCCGCCAGCGGCGAAAGGAACGATCAGTGTGATCGGTTTCGTGGGGTAGGTCTGGGCCGTCGCGCCATGGCTGGACATGAAGGCGAGCAAGCCGGCGAGAGCCGCTCGCCGTATCGTCGAGAACAGCATCAATTCCTCCTAGATGTAACGAACCGCTCTGTGGCGGCTTTGGGGTGAACGCGCGCAAATCATGGAGTCGTCGAGAAGTGAGCGGTCACATTTTCCGCTTGTGCCCGCTCCTATGTCTTATATAAGATAAAAGAATGAGGCGGTCGAGAGGTAATACAACCCCGCGCTGAATTGGAGGACCCCATGAACAATCCGCATTTGCTGGTGCACGAGAAGAAAGACACGGTCGGCGTCGTCGTTGTGGAAGGCCTGAAGGCCGGCACCGACATGCTCTGCGTGGTGACCCACGACAATTCTGATTTTCGACTGACGTCGAAGATGGACATCCCGATCGGTCACAAGGTTGCGCTGCAAGATATCAAGGCCGGCGAGACGATCTGGAAATACGGCCAGGACATCGGCAAGGCCATCGCCGACGTGAAGAAGGGCGAGCACCTGCACGTTCACAACGCCAAGACCAAGCGTTGGTGAGAACGCTGCATAGCCGTCAGAGCAAATCGTCAAAAGGCTCCTGAAAGATGAGCCGAAAGACCGGAGGATACGTATGTCGATCGTCGCCAATTTCGATCTCGTCAAAGGCAAACTGGAAAACATCAAAGGCCGCACCATCGAAGCGCCGGCTTTCAAGGCGCCAGCCTTGCAACGCCCGACCGGTGCTGATCTCGACTCTTTTGTCGGCTGGCGCCGCGAGAATGGGCGCGTCGGCATTCGCAACCACGTCGTCCTTCTGCCGCTCGACGACTTGTCGAACTCTGCTTGCGAAGCGGTCGCCAACAATGTGAAGGGCACGCTCGCCATTCCGCATGCTTACGGCCGCCTGCAATTCGGTGAAGATCTGGACGTGCATTTCCGCACGCTGATCGGTGCGGGATCGAATCCG
>CALRZK010000233.1:0-5890 GCA_943372615.1 Bradyrhizobium ivorense
CAGCATGTCGCGCGCCTCCGGCAGGAAACGGCGGCCGGCGGATGTCAGTTCGATGCCGCGGCCGACCCGGTGAAACAGTGCCACGCCATGCGTGGTCTCCAGCGCCTTGATCGCCGAACTGACCGCCGAGGACGACAGATTGAGCGCAGCCGCAGCCTGCGTCAGGTGCTGACGCTCCGCCACGGCGACAAAGGCTGCAAGCTGATCCAGGGTCATGTTTGTCCGGATAAATCGAACGGAACGATTTAATTTATGCGATAGATTGGGAAATAAAGGAAGAATATTCTTCTCTCAAGAACGTTGAGGGAAGCATGTCCTCTATAAAGCGCATCACCGATCTCGGCCCCGGTCTGGCTCTTGCCGCTGTTGTCACGCTCCTGGCCTGGGGCGTTGAGCGGCTTGAGGTCCATCTGCTTGGCCATCCCCTCGTCGATGCGCTGGTGTTCGCCATCCTGCTCGGCACGGCGCTGCATACGGGCTTCGGTTTGCATGGCCGGGCCCGCGCCGGCGTGCATTTCGCGTCAAAAACCCTGCTGGAGCTGGCCATCGTGCTGCTCGGCGCCTCCATCAGCTTCCGCACCATCGAAGCGGCGGGCGGGCGGATGATCGGGGTCGTTGCCTGTGTGGTGCTGCTGTCGCTGGTGATCAGCTACACGCTATCGCGGCTGCTCGGCCTGCCCGACAAGCTGGCGACCTTGGTCGCTTGCGGCAATTCGATCTGCGGCAATTCGGCGATCGTGGCAGCGGCGCCGGTGATCGATGCGCGGCCGGAAGATGTGGCCTCGTCGATCTCGTTTACGGCCGCGCTCGGCATCGTCGTGGTGTTACTGCTGCCGCTCTGCGTCACGCTGTTCGGGCTGAACCACTGGCAATACGGTGTCGCGGCCGGCCTCACGGTCTATGCGGTGCCGCAGGTTCTGGCCGCTACGCATACGATCGGCGCGGCGAGCGTGCAGATCGGCACGGTGGTCAAGCTCATGCGCGTGTTGATGCTCGGCCCCGTGGTGATCCTGCTCGGCCTGCGCAGCGGGCGGATCAATGGCAAGCGCCCGGCGCTGCGCGACATGCTGCCGTGGTTCATCATCGGATTTCTGCTGATGATGGCGCTGCATTCGTTCGAGCTCATTCCCACGGTGGCGCTCGAGCCGCTGCGGACGGCCTCGACCATCCTGACGGTTCTATCGATGGCGGCGCTCGGCCTGTCCGTCGATCTGCGCTCGGTGATGACGGCCGGCGGCCGCGTGCTGGCGGCGGGAACGCTGTCGCTGATCGCGCTCGCCTGTCTCAGTGCCGTCGCATTGCAGCTGATCTGACGGCGCCGGGTACCGTCAGCACACCACGTTCCACCCGAAAGCCGCCTGCGTTAGTTCCTTTTTGGCCAAAGGACCGCGCTGTCGTTGTAATTGCGCCGCGAGGGCTTTATTCCACGGCGCATGACCAATCTCGCAGTCGCTGAAAAACCCCTGATGGCCTGGGCGGGCCAGACCGTGCTGCGCAAGCCGGCGCCATTCCTGCCCATGAGCCGTGCCGAGATGGACGCGCTCGGCTGGGATGCCTGCGACATCGTGCTGGTCACCGGCGACGCCTATGTGGACCATCCCTCCTTCGGCATGGCGATCATCGGCCGTCTGCTGGAAGCGCAGGGGTTTCGCGTCGGCATCATTTCGCAGCCGGACTGGCATTCGGCCGAGCCGTTCAAGGAGCTGGGCCGGCCGCTTGTGTTCTTCGGCGTCACCGGCGGCAATATGGATTCCATGGTGAACCGCTACACCGCGGATCGCCGCATCCGCAGTGACGACGCCTATACGCCGGGCGGCGAAGGCGGCAAGCGGCCGGATCGCTGCACCGTGGTCTATGCGCAGCGCTGCCGTGAAGCCTTCAAGGATGTGCCGATCATTCTCGGTGGCATCGAGGCCTCGCTCCGCCGCATCGCGCATTACGATTACTGGTCGGAGAAGGTGCGTCGCTCGATCCTGGCGGACGCCAAGGCTGATCTGCTGCTCTACGGCAATGCCGAGCGCGCCGTGGTCGAAGTCGCGCATCGTCTCGCTGATGGCGAATCGCCGCGCGATCTCGACGACATCCGCGGCGTCGCGCTGTTCCGTCGCGTCCCCGAAAACTACACCGAACTGCCGGCGGACGATCTCGATTCCGCCGATGAAGGCGCGTCACGCCAGAGCGGCGACACCGTGGTGCGGCTGCCATCCTGCGAACAGGTGGAGCAGGACAAGGAAGCCTATGCCCGCGCCTCGCGCGTGCTGCATCGTGAAGCCAATCCCGGCAATGCGCGTGCGCTGGTGCAGAAGCATGGCGACCGCGATCTCTGGCTCAATCCGCCGCCGATCCCGCTGACATCCGACGAGATGGACGCGGTTTACGATCTGCCTTATGCGCGCGCGCCGCATCCGTCCTATGGTGATGCCAAGATTCCCGCCTGGGACATGATCAAGTTCTCGGTGACCATCATGCGCGGCTGCTTCGGCGGCTGCACTTTCTGCTCCATCACCGAGCATGAAGGCCGCATCATCCAGAACCGTTCGGAAAAATCGATCCTGCAGGAGATCGAACTGATCCGCGACAAGACGCCGGGTTTTACGGGCGTGATCTCGGATATCGGCGGCCCGACCGCGAACATGTATCGCATGGCGTGCAAGGATCCGAAGGTCGAGAAGGCATGCCGGCTGCCGTCCTGCGTGTTTCCGGATATCTGCCCGAACCTGAACACGTCGCATGACGACCTGATCAGCCTGTATCGCAAGGTGCGCGAGACCAAGGGCATCAAGAAAGTGATGGTCGCCTCGGGCGTACGTTACGATCTCGCCGTGCAGAGCCCGAAATATGTCGAGGAGCTGGTGACGCATCACGTCGGCGGCTATCTCAAGATCGCGCCGGAACACACCGAGCGCGGTCCGCTCGACAAGATGATGAAGCCGGGCATCGGCACCTATAACCGCTTCAAGAAGATGTTCGATGCCGCCGTGCAGAAGGCCGGCAAGAAGTATTTTCTGATCCCGTATTTCATCGCGGCGCATCCGGGCACGACGGATGAGGACATGATGAACCTCGCGCTGTGGCTCAAGAAGAACCGCTACCGTGCCGATCAGGTGCAGACTTTCCTGCCGTCGCCGATGGCGACCGCGACGGCGATGTATCACACCGGCGTCAATCCGCTGCGCGGTGTACGTCATGGCGCGAGCGAACCGGTCGAGGCGATCAAGGGGCTGCGGCAGCGTCGATTGCACAAAGCATTTTTGCGCTATCACGATCCGGACAACTGGCCGATCCTGCGCGATGCCTTGCGCGCGATGGGCCGTGCAGATCTGATCGGGCCGCGACCGGACCAGCTGGTGCCGGCACATCAGCCGCCGGGAACGGGCAAGGCGGCAGGCACCAAGCGCCCGATGCGGCCGGGTGGCGGCAAGGGTCAGAAGTTTACGACCAAGGGGATTCCGATCAGGAAACTCTCCTAGCGCCAGTTTTGCGCGAAATGAGCGTTTTCACGCGTTATTAGCGAAATCGCGCGGCATTTCCGCGGGGTTCCCGATGAATAGCTGTTCCGCGCGGGCGACCGAGTTCCATTTTGCGGCGTTAGCTCGGCATGACCGAACGCATCGCCGAGGAATTGAAAGATCTTGCCCGCATCGCCCTACGCAAGGCTCGCGCCTTGCCGCCGGGAGCGGAACGCAACGAGTTGCGACAGGTGGCGCTTGCCTTGAAGACGCTGGCCGAAAACCAGGCTTGGCTCGCCGGCCAGCGGCGCGGACGTTAGCGCGATGTCACATCCATCAGACACTCAGGACACAGTCGCTTCGTGGAGCCCTGCACGGGGATCAGGCGCAGTTTCGAGCCATGCCAGCCGCAGGCGCATTCGGTCGCCAATGGATCGAGCCAGATTTGCCTGTCGAAGCGTGGTGTCAGCACCACATCCCGTTCGAGACTATCCATAAGCCCGCTCCTTGACTGCAGGCGACGTAAGCGGCTGGATCGAGAACTTGCTGTCTTCACGCAGATGCGCCGCGTCCCAGTTGCCGCTCACTTCGACGATGGCTTTGGTGGGCTCGGTGCCATGCGCCTTAAGCGCGTCAGCGAGTTCGCGAGTGGGGAGATACAACAGCCAGGACATTGCACATTCGCCAGAGATCAGTCGCGCGCATAACGCGACCGATCGGACGTCGTTCCCGGATTTTGCAAAGAATGTTTCGAAGCTGCGCGCGTTAACGCTTGGCCTGTGCGATCACTGCATGCGGCATCATCACATGGATGCCTTTCTCCAGATTGACGGTCTGAGTGACATGCATGTCGGACGCAAGACTGCAGAGCATGTAAGCGTCTTCGGCCGACAGCGTCGTGCGCGCGACGACCATGGCGATCATCCGGCGCAGCGCGATGCGCGCGGCTTCATCCAGATCGGGATCGAAGGCCATGGCGATCAGATGGTCCTTCGTCTCGGCATAGGGCGCCTCAAGCTGCGCGTTCTTCACGAGATCGATCTTGAACGTGCCGGTGAGGCCGGTCTCGACCGCGGTGACGCAGACTTCGCCATCGCCTTGCACGGCGTGGCCATCGCCGCAGGAGAACAAGCCGCCCGCCGTCCAGACCGGGAGATACAGCACGCTGCCAGCGCCAAGCTCCTTGTTGTCGATATTGCCGCCGAAATGCGACGGCATGGTCGATGAGGCGCGGCCAACGTCCGGCTTCGGCGCCGTGCCCATCACGCCGAAGAACGGCTGCGCCTGCAGCGTGATGCCCCATGGCGTCTTGACGATGTTGTTGCTGCGATCGAGCGCGATATGGATGCGGCGGAAATAGTCGAAGTCGTCGGGCAGGGTGCCCATGCCGGGTCGGAACAGCATGTAGCCCCAGTCATCAGCGAGCTGGACGTCCTGGATTTCGATGCGCAGCGCATCGCCCGGCTCGGCGCCACGCACGGCTACGGGGCCGGTGAGGATGTGCGGTCCGAGATCGGGCTTCACGGCGTCGATAATGGCGAGCAGTTCGGGGCGGGGCGTCATGGTGGGATCGGTGGGGAGATGATCCTGATTGCCGCTGACGCTGGTCATGGTGATGGTGTCGCCGGGCTCGATGGTGGCGATGGCGGGCTGTTTAGCGTCGAAATAGCCCCAATGGACGGTGGCGGGTGTCGGCTGGATCGTCTTGGTCATTGGAGGCCCCTTATTCCGGATTTACCGGCACAGCATACCGATCCAATCAGCGTTTGCAGCGCAAAATATCCTTTCGCGGGCTGGCCCGATGCCTTATTGCGAGGCCTTCCCTTTCGCCCCGCGAGTTCGCCTGCCCATGATCCGCCTCGACAATATCAGCAAGCAGAACGGTCATCAGATCGTCTTCATCGAAGCCGCCGGCGCGCTGCTGAAGGGCGAGAAGATCGGCCTTGTCGGCCCCAACGGCTCCGGCAAGACCACGCTGTTCCGGCTGGTGACCGGCCGCGAGCTGCCGGATGAAGGCCAGGTCGTGGTCGAGCGCGGCGTCACCATCGGCTATTTCAGCCAGGATGTTGGCGAGATGTCCGGCCACAGCGCGGTGGCCGAGGTGATGGAAGGCGCGGGCCCGGTCAGCGTCGTTGCCACCGAGCTGAAGGAACTGGAAGCGGCCATGGCTGATCCGGACCAGATGGACAAGATGGACGAGATCATCGCCCGCTACGGCGAAGTGCAGGCGCGCTTCGAGGAGCTCGACGGCTACGCGCTCGAAGGCCGCGCGCGCGAAGTGCTGAATGGTCTCTCCTTCTCGCAGGAGATGATGGACGGCGATGTCGGCAAGCTCTCCGGCGGCTGGAAGATGCGCGTGGCGCTCGCCCGCATTCTGCTGATGCGCCCCGACGTGATGCTGCTCGACGAACCGTCGAACCATCTCGATCTGGAAAGCCTGA
>CALRZK010000234.1:0-5875 GCA_943372615.1 Bradyrhizobium ivorense
AGGTATCTCGAGCAGATGTCACAACCCGCCAAGATCACAAAAGGTCACAACCCACCGATCGCGACATATAGCGGGCGGGACAACGCATCGTCGATGGCGTTCGCCGACGTCGTGACCGGGCTCCGCATGTGGCGCCTCTGGGTGCGTCTGGGATGGAACGATATCCTGCAGCGCTATCGACGATCCCTGCTCGGTCCATTTTGGCTCACGGCGAGTATGGCGATCATGGTGGTCGCGCTAGGCGTCGTCTATGCCGAACTCTTCAAGATGCCAGTCCATGAGTTTCTGCCGTTTCTGTGCGTCGGCCTGCTGGTCTGGACCTTCCTGTCCAGCTTCCTGACCGAAGGGGGCACGCTCTATACGGGAGCAGAATCTTACATCAAGCAGATCAGGCTGCCCTATACGGTCTATGCGTATCGCTCCACCTGGAGCAAGCTGGTCATCTTCGCGCATAACTTCGTGATCTATTTCGGCATTCTGCTGTACTTCGAGATGTGGCCGGGTGCGGTCATGCTGCTGGCCATCCCCGGATTGCTGCTGGTCATTTTGAACGGTGCTGTCGCGACATTGCTGATCGGCATGCTGTCCGCGCGTTTTCGCGACATTCCACAGTTGATCAATTCGATGGTGCAGATTGTGTTCTTCATCACGCCGATCTTCTGGAAGCCGGAACTGTTGAAGAACCGTGCCTGGGTCGCAGACTTCAACCCGTTCTTTCATCTCATCGAGATCGTACGCGCTCCTCTTCTCGGAACGATGCCGTCGATGAAGAATTACATGGCCGTTTTGCTGATCACGGTCATCAATCTCGTCGTTGCGGGTGCATTCTTCACCCGCTTCCGCTCCCGCATCTCATATTGGGTCTAACAGCCATGCGCCTCGGCGAAATGACCATGAACCAGGACACGCTGCTGTCGCTCGACAATGTCAGCATCTCGTTTCCGATCTATCACGGCGGCTCGCGGTCGCTAAAGAAGAGCCTGCTGTTTCGCGGCTCCGGCGGGCAGTTGGCGAATGACGCCAATCAAAGAATAACCGTGCAAGCGCTGCGCAACGTCTCGTTCAACATCGAGGCTGGCGATCGCGTCGCTTTGATCGGCTCCAATGGTGCCGGCAAGACAACACTCCTGCGCGTCATGGCCGGCATTTACGAACCGATTGCCGGAGTGGTGCGCACCAAGGGCCGGATTTCGCCGATGTTCGACATCAGCCTCGGCATCGATGGCGAAATCAGCGGCTACGACAATATCCGACTCCGCGGTCTGATCCTGGGCTTGACGGCCGAGGAGATTGAAGAACGCATCGCGGATATCGTGGAGTTCACAGAACTTGGCGACTATCTCGATATTCCCGTCCGCACCTATTCTTCGGGTATGATGACCCGCCTCACATTTGCGGTCGCCACCTGTTTTTCGCCCGAAATCCTGCTCATGGACGAGTGGATCGTCGCTGGCGACGCGGGCTTCATTTCGAAGGCACAGAACCGCATCGAATCCTTCGTCGAGAGCGCGAATGTTCTCGTGCTTGCGTCTCACAGCCCCGACATCTGCAAGCGCTGGTGCAATAAGGCGATCTGGATGGATAAAGGCCAGATGCGCGGCGTGGGAACGGTCGATGAGATGAACGAGGCGTACCAGACCTTCAAGAAAGACTTCTAACGTTCATCAGAGACGCGCTTGAGGTATCACCAGCATCGCTCAAGCGGACCGGAATCGCGGCCGAAAACCACGCGGACTCCAGCCAAAATCCTGATGCGCTGGTGATCCGTCAAACACCATGTCCTTGGACATGCGTGTCCCCATCGCCGCATTTGCATTGGGGAACCATCGTCTCATCACGAAAAAGGCAAATCGCCATACCACCGGCGGCACAGGAATGATCCACCGGGGCTTGCCGAGGCTGTCAAAGATCCGGCCAACCATCTCGCGATAGCTGATTTTGTCTGCGCCGGGCAGCACATAGATCTTGTTATGTGCCGCCTCGCTACGCGCCGCTTGCAAAGCTCCCGTGGCCAGATCTTCCGCATGGACGGGCTGGCGCAAACCGCCGCCCCATCCTGCCAGCGGCAGCATGCCGTATCTGGCGATCAGGCGAGCCAGCCGCGAGATATTCACGTCGCGTCCCTCGTCGTAGATGATCGTGGGTCGCAGCACCGTCCACGCGATCCCGCGTTCGTTGCAGAACGCGATGACCTCCGCCTCGCCTGCAGCGAGACGCCGAAGACCTTCACGCTCATAGCCGACTTCGGAGTCGAGCTTTGTCATGATGCTGGACGACGTGAACAGAACGATACGTCGCATTCCGCGCTCTGCGAGATAAGACAGCGAGCGCGCCAGCGAACCCGCATGCGCCGTGCAATAGACCGTCGAAATCTCCGGGAGGTTCAGGCTGGATGGATCGGTCAGGTCGCCACGAATCCAGTGAACGCCACGAGGATCGTTCACTTTCGGCGAACGGGACAGAGCGATGGGCATTTCGCCCGACGCGAGCAGTTGATCGAGAATATGCCCGCCAACGCCACCGCTCGCTCCAATGACAATAGTTTGCATTTTCATCCAACGTGCTGGCCTGGAACTCGCGACTAGAGACATCGGTCCCGCGAAAAAACTGGCTCGATTACCGATCCAGCTATTTCCGATTGAGCTGCTCTACGACGCAAGCGAATAGTCGGGCCGCGACCGGGAGGTCGTCATGCAGCCTCCCGCCCGTGCTATACTGGCAACCAGCCGCTTGCAACGGTCCGTAAACTGGTGAAAAAATGTCGCAACATGTGGTCGGCCTGACCACCGACGTGACCGCCGGACTTTGCGAGCCTGATGAGTTGCACGCGACAGGATATCGTCCAGTTCGGTCTCCACTGGAGTGTCCTGAAATGCCCTTCCCGCGCGCCTCGGCTGCTCTCTCCCGTTTTACGGTTCTGGATCTCACCCGCATCCGCTCTGGCCCGACCTGCGTGAGACAGCTCGCGGATTGGGGCGCCAATGTCATCAAAATTGATGCATTGAGCGACGACGCCGGCTCCGAACAGCCGGGCGGACCGAGGCAAGGCTCCGACTTCCAGAACCTGCACCGCAACAAGCGCGCCATGACGCTGAATCTAAAGGACCCCCGCGGCCTCGATGTTTTCAAGCGATTGGTGGCGAAGGCGGACGTGGTGGTCGAGAACTTTCGACCAGACGTGAAGGCGCGTCTTGGCATCGACTACGAGAGTTTGAAAGCGATCAATCCCGCCATCGTCTATGGAAGCATTTCCGGCTTTGGTCAGGACGGCCCCTATCACAAGCGTCCTGGCTTCGATCAAATCGCCCAAGGCATGGGTGGTCTGATGTCAATTACGGGTGCTCCTGGCGAAGGGCCTATGCGCGTGGGCATACCGGTTGCAGATCTGACTGCCGGTCTGTTCTGCGCAATCGGTATTTTGACCGCATTGCTAGAACGCGACGTGTCCGGTCAGGGACAATGGGTCCAGACTTCATTGCTGCAGGCGCAGATCTTCATGCTCGATTTCCAGGCCTCACGTTGGCTGATGGAAGGCGATGTTCCTCAGCAGGCCGGCAACAATCATCCGACCAGCATTCCCACCGGGGTATTCAAGACATCCGACGGCTACATCAATATCGCGACCACCGGCGGCAAGATCTGGGAGCGCTGCGCTCAGGCGATCGGCGCACCGGACCTGATCAGCAACCCTGACTACGCGACGGGACCAGCGCGCTCGAAGAATCGCGACGCGCTGAACGCAGAGATTCAACGCCGCACCGAGCAAAGCACAACGAACCACTGGGTCGAAACACTGAATGCTGCGGGCGTTCCCTGCGGCCCCATCTACAATGTTGACCAGATGTTTGACGACGCGCAGGTCAAACATCTCGGTCTGGCTCAGGACGTCCCCAATGATCAGAACCGAAAGATAACATTGGTCGGGCAGCCTTTCACGCTGTCACGCACGCCAAGCAAGATGGCTGCGCGCCCTCCCGAATTCGGCGAGCAAACGAAGGAATTGCTCAGCGAATTCGGCTTCAGCACGGAGGAAATTCTCACCCTCCGCGAAGCCAAGGTGGTTTAGGAGCGCTTTTATCCACATGCTTGTTCTCCCGATAACAACGTCCCCAGCAAGACCTTGCAGCGGATCGAACACACTAACTGTTGAGCGCGACACCATCTTCTTATAGAGCTTCTAACGATAGGAACGGTATTCGCGCGCAACGCATGACGGACACAAGCAAGCAATCTTGGAACATCCCGCTTTGGGCAGGCGAAGCCCAGAATGTTGATCGCATCGTGCGCGAGAGCGACCGGATCATATGTATCTCATCCGGCGTTCCGTGGTCGTATTGCATCGTCTTCATAATACCGAAAGCTGTCCGCGCTTGCGACACGGAACTCACCGTCCAGTGCGACGTCGAGGTGCTATCTGGCTCGATCGGAATCGGCGCCATTCAAAACGACGGTTCAACCTTCATCAATGAAGCCGTTTGCGCTGCCGGTGAGGCCCCTGCTTCTCTGACCATCACTGAAGACAACGTTTCAAACTTTGCAATGCTCGTTATCCGCAACGCGACGCCGGGCGGCGCTTCAGCAGAGTTCATCTTCAGATCGATCACGGCAACCGGCCGCTAGCCGCGTTTAGCGACCACCGCATTATCGGCAAAGTTAACCTCTTTAGCTTTGCCGTGCGGATTGCAGCATTCGTCCACCGTAGCTGAACATCCTGTCGATCACCGGCCAGAACAGCAGCGTGATTGCGAGCGTGGTGATGGTACCCACCAGCCCATTGGACCAGAACACGCCGAGGCTGCCGCCTGAGCCGATCATGGCAAGGCGAAAGGCGTCTTCTGCGCGGCTGCCGAGCACCAGTGCCAGCGTGAATGGCGCCAGCGGGATACCGATCTTCTTGAACACATAACCGACCACGCCAAAGCCCAGCATCAGCCATATGTCGAACATGGCGTTCTGGATCGCATAGGCGCCGATGGCGCAAGACACCACGATCATCGGCGCCACGGCCGCGAAGGGCACCCGCAGGATCGAGGCGAAGATCGGCACGGTCGAGAGCACCAGCACGAGGCCGACCACATTGCCGAGATACATTGAGGCGATCAGGCCCCAGACGAAATCCTTGTGCTCGACGAACAGCAGCGGGCCAGGATTGAGGCCCCAGACCATCAGGCCACCGAGCAGGATCGCCGCGGTACCTGAACCGGGAATGCCAAGCGCCAGCATCGGCAGCAGCGCCGCGGTGCCCGATGCATGTGCCGCGGTTTCCGGTGCGAACACGCCTTCGATCCGGCCCTTGCCGAAGCTCTCCGAGTCCTTGGAGAAACGCTTGGCGAGATTGTAGCCCATAAAACTCGCCGCAATCGCACCGCCCGGCGTGATGCCAAGCCAACAGCCGATCACCGACGAACGCAGCAGCGTCGCCCAGTAGCGTGGCAGATCGGTCCAGACGGCCCAGATCGTGCGCAGACTGATTTTTGCGGCATGGCCGCGGAGCGCCAGACGCTCTTCCATGGTCAGCAGGATTTCGCTGATGCCGAACAGGCCGATGACGGCGACGAGGAAGTTGATTCCGCGAAGCAGATCCGGCGAGCCGAACGTCATGCGTAGATTGCCGGATACGGTATCCATGCCGATGCCGGCGATCAGCAGACCGAGCGCCATGGAAATGACCGTCTTGTGCTTGGCTTCACGACCGAGGCCGACGAAGGAGCAGAACGTCAGCAGATAGACCGCGAAGAATTCCGGTGGCCCGAATTTCAGAGCGAAGGTCGAAATCATCGGCGCCAAGAACGTGATCAACATCACGGCGACCAGCGATCCGATGAAGGATGATGTAAAGGCCGCCGTCAGCGCTTCAGCGGCTCTACCCTGTTGC
>CALRZK010000235.1:0-5874 GCA_943372615.1 Bradyrhizobium ivorense
CCCAGTTCGCCTTCGCGACACCGCTGGTGTTCATCCTCGGCACGATGGGCCTCTATGCGCTGGCCCGCCGTCAGGCCGGGGCGCTGTCGGCACGGGTGCTGGTCAGCGCCATGGTCTGGGTCATCGCGCTGTATTTCGCCTGGCACGCGCTGCATGCCCGGGTCGAGGCCAACTGGTTCGCCCCGGTCTATCCGGCCTTCGCCATTGCCGCTGCCGTGGCTGCCACCATGATCCCATGGGCGCCGCGCGCCCAGCGAACGGTGGACGCCTGCCTGCGCTGGGCGACGCCGGTGGGCGCTCTGATGTTCATCGCGCTGGTCGTCCAGGCCAATACCGGCCTGCTGTCCGGCTACAAGCGCGATGCCACGGTGCGCAGCATCGGCGTCGGGTTCCCCGAACTCGCCGCGGAGATCGAAGCCGTTCGTCAGCGCACCGGAGCGACTTGTGTGTTGGGTCCTGACTACGGAACCACGAGCTGGCTCATGTTCTACATGCCGAGAGGCACCTGTGTGGTCCAGCGTGGTCAGCGCATTCGCTGGATCAACATGCCGGAGCCGAGCGCCGAGCAACTGGCCGGCAAGCTGCTGCTGGTCGCTTCGCCAGGTCTCATGGGCGATCCCGACTGGAGCGGTACTTTCACGCGTGTCGAGAAGGTCGCGGACCTCACGCGCAAGCGTGGCCCGCTGGTGATCGAGGATGTCGAACTCGACCTGCTCGAAGCCCCCACAGGCGAAGTGCTGGATCGCTCACTCCCGCCGGAACTCGGCGGCCGTTAAGCGCCCCATTAAAAAATCGCATCTCGCATTGAACCTTCGTCGTGGGCCCGACGACCCATAACCGCACACATCATGGGCGGTGATTGGGAAAATGGACAACACACAGCTAGCTTTCAGCAACCACTCCGACTTCACGAGCAACCGGGCCAGCCTGCAGGACAGCACGCCCACGACCCCCGCAAAGCCGGAATTGGTGAGTCTCGCCGATGTCGGCGGCCTGCGCGGCGCGCGCATTGCCAGCGTCATCAACCAGATCAATGAGAGCTTTGCCGACCAGCAGTTCTCCACCCGCGTGGTGGCCGAGAAGCTCGGTCTCTCCGTCCGCTACGTGCAGGACCTCTTGCAGGGCTCGGGCCTCAGCATCACCGATCGCATCATGCAGCTCCGCCTCGACAAGGCCCGACGCATGCTGACCGAAGATCGGCAATGCGTGCTGAAGATCAGCGAAGTGGCCGGCGCCTGCGGCTTCAACGAGCTCTCTTATTTCCACCGCAGCTTCCGCCGCCGCTTCGGCGTCTCGCCGGCGAAGTTTCGCATTCAGTCGATGAACGGCTGATCGCAGCACAGCTGTTGAATATCAGGCCGGTGATGCGATCCGCGCGATCGCGTCATCGGTTTTTATTTTGCAAAGAAAGCTTTGTTCATTTGTCAAATCCCCCTGTGGATGGCGGTGAGTTGTAAGCGCCTGCCTGCATATTTGGCCGCGTGAAGCGTTAGATCTAATCTAGCTGCGCCGCATTGTGACCGCACCGTGTCATCCTGTAGTTCGCGAGTCTATTAGCCGACAGAAGTCGGTTCGAGACACGGGGGCGACTATCAGATGACGAGCAGCACCAGACGAAGCAGGCAAACCCTTCTGGCTGCAGCCAGCGCGCTCGCCCTACTGCTTGGCGACGATAGCGCGGCCATCGCGCAGTCGTCGCGCGAGCTGCCTGCTGTGCACGTGCCGGCGCCGACGCAGCGCGCAACGCGTCGCGCTGTCCCGCGCCAAAATGCCGCGGTCACACCACGCGTCGCGCCGCGTCCCATCGAGCGCCGCGCGCCGACAACGCCTCCTACCGGCGTCATAGGCAATCTGCCACCCGCCTATGCGGGGGGGCAGGTGGCTGCGGGCAGCCAGCTCGGCATGCTGGGCAATCGCAGCGTGATGGACACGCCATTCAACCAGACCAGCTACACCGCGCAGACCATCCAGGATCAGCAGGCACGCAAGCTCGACGACGTGCTGGCCAATGATCCGTCGATCCGCTCCAATGTGCCGCGCGCCTACGGCTTCGACTTCGTATCGATCCGGGGCTTCGACGTGCCGAGCTCTGCTTATGGCATCAACGGCCTTTACGGCATCGCGTCCGCATTCTCGTTCTCGTCGCTGGATGCCATCGAACGCGTCGATGTGCTGAAAGGGCCGAGCGCATTGCTCGCCGGCATGCCGCCGGGCGGCGGTGTTGGCGGCAGCATCAATCTCGTCACCAAGCGCGCGGGCGATGTACCAATCGCCCAGATGACCAACACCTATGCGTCACGCTCCCAATTCGGCACGCATTTCGATCTCGGTCGCCGCTTTGGCGAGTCCAACGAGATCGGCGTCCGTTTCAACGGCAGCTACCGCAACGGTGCTACCGAGCTCGACCACCAGAGCCAGGAACTGAGCAATGCTGCGCTCGGACTCGACTATCGCGGCGAACGTTTCCGCATGTCGGCGGATTTCGGCTATGAGAAGAACAATACCGATGCGATGACGCGTTTCGTCGTTCTCGACACGCCGATCACCGCTGTGCCGGCACCACCATCCGGGAAAGCCAGCTTCATGCCGAGCTGGGGCTACTGGAATGGCGAAGGCAAATTTGGCCTCGTGCAGGGCGAAGTCGACATCACCGACAATCTGACCGCCTATGCGCAGGTCGGCGTGGTCAGCGGCGACACGCAATATCTCTATTCGGATATCCGCCTCACCAATATCAACGGCAATTTCAACGGTTCGCCGCGCCTCAATTCGCAGACACGCGAACAGGTGGGCGGGCAGGCAGGGTTGCGCGCGAATATCGACACCGGGCCAGTCAATCACGCGATCAATTTCAACGCCACCGCCTCGCACGGTGATGTCGGCATCATCAACACGACGGGCACGGCCTTCACTTCAAATCTCTATTCGCCGCGCCCGAGCGCGACGCCGATGATCTCGGTCGGCCCGGTGCCCAAAATCTCCGACATCGGCCTGTCCAGCTTCGGCATCTCGGATACCATGTCGGTGTGGAATGGTCGCATACAGTTCACCGCCGGCGTGCGTCAGCAATATGTGGAGAGCCGCAACTTCAGCACGACCACAGGCCTGCAGACCAGCGGCTACGACTCCTCGGCGACAACCCCGGCCTATGCGCTGGTCATCAAGCCGCTCGAAAACGTCTCGGTCTATGCGAACTATATCGAGGGCCTAGAGGCCGGCGCGGTGGTCGGTGCGCAATACAGGAACGCCGGCGAGGTGCTGCCGCCTTACCAGACCAAGCAATATGAGATGGGCGTGAAGGTCGATTGGGGGCGCGTGACCACCACCGTCAGCGCCTTCGATATCGCAAAGCCGCTGCAGGTGGTCGATCTCGCCAGTAACAGGCTGACCCAGGCCGGCGAGACCCGCAATCGCGGCGTCGAACTCAATGTGTTCGGCGAGGTAACGCCGGGCGTGCGGCTGCTCGGCGGCGTCATGTTCCTCGATGCGCGTCAGCAGAAGACGGACAGCGGCGCGTTCGATGGCCTGCGCACCTTCAGCATCCCGGACACTCAGCTCAATCTCGGTGGTGAATGGGATGTGCCGTTCCTGCAGGGACTGACCCTGACCGGCCGCGCCATCCACACCGGCAGCTTCTTCGCCGATCAGGCCAATACGCTGATGGTGTCGAACTGGACACGCTACGATGCGGGCGCGCGCTACACCTTCGCATCACCCTGGAACAACAAGCCGGTGGTGTTGCGCTTCGCCGTCGAGAACCTGCTCGACACCAATTACTGGCAGGGCGCCAACACCAACCGCTATGTCTATCTCGGCGCGCCCAGGACCTATCTGGTCTCGACCACCTTCAACTTCTGACACCGGCACAACGGAGAACGATCATGCGCAGCCTTCGCCTCGTCAAGCATCTGGCCATGGCTGCGATGTTCGTCTCCTTCCATGCGCTGTCGCCATCCGGCGCGGCGCAGGCGCAGACGATCACGTCCTTCGATGGCGATCGCGGTCCCGGCCGCGATGTCTGCAAATCGGCGGTGCCGCCGATCCATTGCGACCGCGCGGAAATGGATGTCGCCACCAATGGCAAGCAAGTCGTTCAGGTGACGTGGCAGAACGTCAATGTCTACGACACCACCGGCAAGCTGCTGAAATCGACCCCGCTGGCCGCCTTGATCCGCACCACTGGCCTCGATCCCGATGCGAAGAAGGATGCCGGCCCGTTCGAGCCGCATATCATCTTCAACGAATTCATCGACCGCTGGATCATCACCGTCACCTGCAAGAACGACTGCACGCTGGTGAGCGCGGGTTCTGACGCGACCGGGGAGTGGGGCGGCACCTATCTGTCCTGCCTGCAGGGCGGGCGCTGCCTCGATCGCAATCCCGCGGTGAAGATCGGCTATGACCGGAACGGCACCTATATCTGCGGTGGCCGCGGCGGGCACGAAAACCCCGCCACCGTGCCTGGCGTCGCCTATGACTGTTTCGCGATCGCGCAGGAGGAAATGAAGGGCATCGGGCAGGGCAAGGCGCCGACCCATCTCAACCGCACCGCCAATATGCCCCTCGATATCGTGCCTGCCGTGGATCTCAATCGCGAAAAGGCGCCGGATGCCCCGGCTTTCTTCGTCAACAAGAGCTGCGCGCGTCACGCGCAATATGCCTGCCAGCGTTCGGTCAACTTCTCGTTTCACTGGGTGGTCAACAGCTTCACTTGGAATGGCCCCATCGGCGCCTGGAATGCCGGCGGCGAACAACAGCTCGTCAAGACCGATATCGGTTCGAAGGAGAACAAGTGGGTCTATAACGCCCCGTGCTGCGGCCCGTTGATGTCGATCCCGCAACTCGGCAGCGAGAGCGTGCTGCGCGCGGCCACCAGCCATCGGCTCATGAATGTCATGCAGCACGGATCGAAGCTGCATGGCGTGCTGGGCATGGGTCCATGCACCGAGAATTGTGGTGCGCAGGGCACTGACGCCAACAACATTCTCGTCTGGGTCGAGCTCGATTGCGCCGATCCCCGGGCTTGCGTGGTGAGCCAGACCGCAAAACTGTCGAGCCCCGATCTTCACTACGAATTCGGCACCATCGGCGTCGATGGTGCCGGCAATCTCGGCATTGTCGGCACCACGTCGAATGCGAAGATGAATCTGTCGGTCCTGCTCTGGACGCGTAAGGCGAATGATCCCGCGAACACCTTTGCTCAACCTGTCACGGTGATCGCGGGCGGGCATCCCTATGTCTGCGCCAACGACAAAGGCATGTCGCCCATGGGCAATTCGGCGGGCACGCTGACATCGCGCGATCCGATCGATCGCAAGACTTTGTGGTCGACCCAGCAATGGGGCAACGATCCCGATGAATGCGTCTGGAACACGCGCATTGTCGGCTACAAGATCACCGACGGCAAATGATTGTTGCGTGCTTTATGCACGCTTCTTCTTGAAGTAATCGAACGTCCCGAGACTGATGACGTGATCCTCGGGGATCACTTCGTCGGCCGCGATGTCTTTTGCTTTCGCCAGCCGCGTATACAGCGCACCGAAATCGCGATAGCTCTCTTCCAGCAGCTTTTCAAAACTCTCGATGACGAAATAGCTCTGCTGGAAGTCGTCGATAATGTAGTCCGTCCGCATCACCCGTTCGAGGTCGAAGGCGATGCGGTTGGGGGAGGGGTCCTCCAGTGCGAAGACGGACTCCGTCGCCGATGACAGGATGCCGGCGCCGAAGATGCGCAGGCCGTCGGCGCTTTTCATCAACCCGAACTCGATCGTGTACCAGTATAGCCGCGCGAGGTTCTTCAGCTGGCCGAGCGCCATCGCCCGCTGGCCGCCTTTGCCATAGGCTTCCATGAAATCGGCATAGACGGGATTGGCC
>CALRZK010000236.1:0-5856 GCA_943372615.1 Bradyrhizobium ivorense
TAGCCAGCTGCGGCAAGATCGGCGGCAGCGCCGGCAAATTCATTTGGCTGCAGGCGCGCGATCCAGCTCGCCATCACGAAATCGGTCTTGAACGCGTAGATCGAGGCACGCAGCGGCTTCAGCATGTCCGCCTTCATTACCGTCGGCGAACGGAAAAGACCGGCAGCGACGCGCGCAAGCAGCTCGCGCTCGGTCAGGCGCTCCTGCACCAGGCTGGCATGGATATCGACCCCACGCGCCAGCGCGATGTTCTCGATCGCCAGCTCCTGATCATGCACGCGATAAGCCGCGAAGCCGGACAAGCCGACCCCGATCAATGCCAGTAAAGCGATGATAAAACCCAGCCGGACCACGCGCCCACTCGGAGTGTGAGAAATACTGCCGGTTCAGCGGCTTGGAGTATGCAAATCACGTTGGGACGAATTAGTTCCCGAAATATGGAACTTTCTTACACGGACGCGCGGCGCACGCAAACAGGCTTAAGATATTGCTCACAGCGCAATCCATGCGCGTAACGCACCCAACTTATGCGCGAAAAATCAGGCGACCGCCCTCGCCTTCAGCCCACCCTTTGTCTCGATGAAAGTGATGATGGTGTCGAGCCCTGACTGGATCTTCATATTGGTCATGACGAAGGGCCGTGTCCCACGCATACGCCTGGCATCGGTGTCCATCTTCTCCAGCGAAGCGCCGACATAAGGCGCGAGATCGACTTTGTTTATGACAAGGAGATCGGAGCGCGTGATGCCAGGACCGCCCTTGGAGGGAATCTTGTCGCCGGCCGAGACGTCGATGACGTAGATCGTGATATCGGCAAGCTCCGGAGAGAAAGTCGCGGCGAGATTGTCGCCACCGGATTCGACCAGCACGAGATCGAGATCCGGGAATTTTGCGCGCATGTCAGCGATGGCGGCAAGATTCATCGAGGCATCTTCGCGAATCGCCGTATGCGGGCAACCGCCGGTCTCGACGCCGGCAATGCGATCCGGTGTCAGCGAGCCTGAGCGCACAAGATATTCGGCATCCCATTTGGTGTAGATGTCATTGGTGATGGCCGCGACGTCGTAACGCTCGCGCATGGTCTTGCAGAGCAGATCCATCAGCGCCGTCTTGCCGGAGCCAACAGGACCACCAATGCCGACGCGGAGAGGACCGTGAGAGGTGGACATGTCAGTTGCTCGCTGGGTTGCTAATGAAAATCATGACCTGAACAGCCGCGTATATTGCGTCTCGTGACGCATACTCGCGATATCCGCGCGAAAGGTCGCGCTGCCGAGATCGTCGAGTGAAGCGGCCATGGCCCGATGGCCCGTTTCGACAACGATAGGCTCCAGGGCCGCCAGCACGCGCTGACTGTCCGTCTGGCCGAGCGGCACGAGGCGCGCGCCGGCGGAAATCCAGTTCGACACGACCGCATGGAAGAACGCATGCATGGTCGGGGCCAGCGGCACTCCGTGCGCAGCGCTGACGAGGCCGACCGCAACGGGATAGACGATGGGACCATCGCAGGCGGCGATGAGCTGCTGCAGCGTTTCGTGCGGCCATGCATTCAGCGAGATATCGATGAACGCCTTGCCCTGGGTCGATGTCTCCAGCAAGCGCTCTCTCGATGGCGCAAAAGCACTGGCAAGTTCGGCGATGTCATGCAGCGCCTTGTCGTCGCCTGTCATCGCCGCGCGATGGATATGCGCGAGGAAGACGCCATCGCAAAAGCCGCCACCGTCGGACAGCATCGCCGACAGCCAGCCCTGCAGCGAGGTGGCATCGGTGATGTCGCCGGCCTCGACTGCCCATTCGATGCCACTGGAATAGGAGAAGGCGCCGACCGGAAAGGACGGCGACAGCCATGTCATCAGCCGATACAGCGCCGCACCTTCGTCGGCGGAGAGTTGCATCGTTTCAGCCGGCGATGTGTCTGCCGATCTATTTGTGGCCATGAGCATGGGAATGCCCGTGGTGGCCGTGATCGTGGTCGTGCCCACAGTGTTCGTCATGGATGTGGCCATGGTCGTGGCCACAATGCTCGTCATGCACATGGCCATGATCGTGCTTGCCGTGGGCATGATGATCATGGCTGCAGCCGTGATGGCCATGGCTATGCCCATGATCGTGATGACCATGCGCGCGCGGCGCCTCGTGTGGGGCAGCATAGGCGCCGCCTTCGGGGTCGAATGGCGCCTCGATCTCGATGACACGCGCGCCGAGACCCTTCACCATTTCCTCGATGACATGATCGCGGCGAATACGCAGGCCCTTGGCCATGATCTGTGTCGGCAGATGGCGATTGCCGAGATGCCAGGCGAGGCGCACGAGATGGCCGGGATCGGTGCCGCGGATCTCGATCAGCGGTTCCGGGGCTGCGACCACTTCGACACGGCGGCCATCTTCCAACACCAAGGCATCGCCGCCGCGCAGGGCGACGGCGTTTTCGAGATCGAGCAAGAACTCCAGTCCGCGCGTCCCCGTCATCACCATACGGCGGCGATGGCGATCATCGAAGTCGAGAACGACGGTGTCGATGGCCGCTTCAATCCAGTTGTATTGGCCGAGAACGGCAGTCGCGCGGATCATGGTTTGTCTCATTCGGTTTAACGCACGACCACGTCGGCGGGCGTGATGATTTCGATTTTGGGTGGCGCGGCGAAGCATTTGACCCCGACGCGGCCGAAGGTCTTCATATGCTCCTGCGTCCGATGCGGCACCAGCGCTTCGGCGTTTTCCCACTGCTCGACGAACACCATCTTGGTGGGATCGGTGATGCTCTCATGCATGTCATAGGCGATATTGCCCGGCTCCTTGCGGGTGGCTTCGATGCAGGCTTTTGCAGCTTCGATCAATTCGGCGCGGGTTTCGGGTTTCACGGACAGCGTGGCAATTACGTAGATCAAGGGGAGTCCTCCCGGTTTATTGTTGTGGCTCGATAGGCCGGGCGGGACATTAGGCGGGAATGCCTGATGGAGCTAGGCCCTCAATACATGAAGTAACGCTGCGCCATCGGCAGCACCTCGGCGGGTTCGCAGGTGAGCAATTCGCCATCCGCGCGAACTTCATAGGTTTCGGGATCGACCTCGATCTTCGGCGTGGCGCCGTTATGGATCATGCTCTTCTTCGAGATGCCGCTGCGGACATTTTCCACCGCATAGAAAGATTTCTGAATACCGAGTTTCTTCGCCAGCCCCGATGACGCGGCCGCGCCCGAGGTGAACACGACCGATGACTGCGTCAGCGCCCTGCCAAAGGCGCCGAACATCGGCTGATAATGCACCGGCTGTGGCGTCGGAATGGACGCATTGGGATCGCCCATGGGTGCTGCAACGATGCTGCCGCCCTTGATGACGAGATCCGGTTTCACGCCGAAGAAGGCCGGCGACCACAGCACGAGATCGGCCATTTTGCCCTTCTCGACCGAGCCGATCAGTTTTGATACGCCATGCGCGATGGCCGGGTTGATGGTGTATTTGGCGATGTAGCGCTTGACGCGGAAATTGTCGTTATTGCCGGTCTCGCCCTTCAGGGCGCCGCGCTGCTTCTTCATCTTGTCGGCGGTCTGCCAAGTGCGGATGATGACTTCGCCGAGCCGACCCATGGCCTGGCTGTCCGACGACATCATCGAGAGCGCACCGAGATCGTGCAGGATGTCTTCGGCGGCAATCGTCTCCTTGCGGATGCGGCTCTCGGCGAACGCAAGGTCCTCCGCGATGGAGGGATCGAGATGGTGGCACACCATCAGCATGTCGAGATGCTCGTCAATGGTGTTGCGCGTGAAGGGCCGGGTTGGATTGGTGGATGACGGCAAGACGTTCTTGAGGCCGGCGATCTTGATGATGTCCGGCGCATGGCCGCCGCCGGCGCCTTCGGTGTGGAAGGCATGAATGGTGCGGCCCTTGAAGGCCTTGACGGTGTCCTCGACAAAGCCGGACTCGTTCAGCGTGTCGGAATGCAGCATCACCTGGATGTCGTGATCGTCGGCGACGCTGAGGCAATTGTCGATGGCGGCCGGCGTGGTGCCCCAGTCCTCGTGCAGCTTGAGCGCACAGGCGCCGGCCTTGATCATTTCCACCAGGGCTGCCGGCGTCGAAGCATTGCCCTTGCCGGAAATGCCGAGATTGACCGGAAAGGCATCGAACGACTGGATCATCCGCGCGATGTGCCAGGGGCCGGGCGTGCAGGTCGTCGCGAATGTACCGTGCGAGGGGCCGGTGCCGCCGCCGAGCATCGAGGTGACGCCGGACATCAGCGCGTGCTCGATCTGCTGCGGGCAGATGAAATGGATGTGGCTGTCGAACCCGCCGGCCGTGAGGATCTTGCCCTCACCCGCGATCACATCGGTGCCGGGGCCGACATTGATGGTGACGCCGGGCTGGATGTCGGGATTGCCTGCCTTGCCGATGGCATGGACCATGCCGTCCTTGATGGCGACATCGGCTTTCACAATGCCCCAGTGATCGACGATCAGCGCATTGGTGATGACGGTGTCCACCGCCCCCTGCGCACGCGTCTCCTGCGACTGGCCCATGCCGTCGCGGATCACCTTTCCGCCGCCGAATTTCACCTCCTCGCCATAGATGGTAAAATCCTTCTCGACCTCGATGATGAGATCGGTGTCGGCAAGGCGCACTTTGTCGCCCGTGGTCGGACCGAACATGTCGGCATAGACGGAGCGCTTGATCTTTACGGGCATCTCAAAGCTTCCCCATCACATCGCCGCGGAAACCGTAGACGGTGCGCTTGCCGGCGAGTTCGACGAGTTGCACGTCGCGACTCTGGCCGGGCTCGAAACGCACGGCCGTGCCAGCAGCAATATCGAGACGCATGCCGCGGGCTTTCTTGCGATCGAATTTCAGCGCGGGATTGGTCTCGGAGAAATGATAGTGCGAGCCGACCTGGATCGGCCGGTCGCCGGTGTTGGACACCGTGAGCGTGATCGCCTTGCGGCCGGCATTGAGCTCGATCTCGCCGTCCTGAATGAACATCTCGCCGGGGATCATGATGCGGACCTCACGTTTCTCTATGTCATGGCCGGGCTTGATCCGGCCATCTAGCTTTAGCGCCGGAAAAGATGGGTGCCCGGGTCAGGCCCGGGCATGACGGAGTTTCAATTAACGGATCGGTTCGTGGACGGTGACGAGCTTCGTCCCATCGGGGAACGTCGCTTCGACCTGAATGTCGTGGATCATCTCGGCAATGCCATCCATGCACTGGGCACGCGTGATGACTTCGGCGCCGGCTTTCATCAGCTCGGCCACCGTGCGGCCGTCGCGGGCGCCCTCGACGATGAAATCGGAGATGATGGCGATCGCTTCGGGATGATTGAGCTTGACGCCGCGCTCCAGCCTGCGCCGCGCCACGATGGCGGCCATGGAGATCAAGAGCTTGTCTTTCTCGCGAGGGGACAGGTTCATCGCCAATTCCTGATGTTTAGTTCAGCCACATGCGCGGCAGCATCGCACCCGATTGCGACAGCAGCACCATCATGTCGGCCCGTAATTTCGCGGCATCTTGCGCACAGATACGGACCATTGCAAATCCGTTCCAGCAGGACACACCGACTTCTGTACCCGCATGCTCAGCGATAGCGCGCAGCCGTTCGAGCAGTGCCTCATCGCCGGGCACGATCAGCGCGGTGGCGACGGCGAGGCCGCCATTGGCGATTGCGGGCGCAGCCAGTTTCGCGCCGATGTCACCGTCAAGGCGGACATTCTCGGCAAACACCAGCCGACCGCCGCGGCGCAGGCGCCAGCGATCGATGAAGGAGCCGGTGCGCATGGTCTCGCCCATGGCGGTGCGGCCGAACACGACGATCTCGCACAGGAGCAGCGAGGCGCTCTCAGCCAGATCGATGTCGATGCTCCGGGT
>CALRZK010000237.1:0-5849 GCA_943372615.1 Bradyrhizobium ivorense
CGCAGATTTCGCAACTCGCCAGACGATCCAATAGAAAAGCGGATGACAGCCCGGAAATTCCCCGGCACGGTCGCGGCATGACGGCAAAAGGTGCGCGCAATCCCGTCCTGAAGATTGCTGTAATACGGCCCGAACTCCGATAGCCGCGCCCCACCATAGCGTGGCCTACGCGGCATATCGACGACGGCAAAGGCATTGCCGGTCGAAATCTCCGACAAATCACTTCCTTCAAGCAG
The DNA here is from genome assembly GCA_943372615.1 of Bradyrhizobium ivorense. Classification (GTDB taxonomy): domain Bacteria; phylum Pseudomonadota; class Alphaproteobacteria; order Rhizobiales; family Xanthobacteraceae; genus Tardiphaga; species Tardiphaga ivorense_A. Next base: position 237 of record CALRZK010000237.1, read on the forward strand.
AACCCGCAACGCCACATCGGGCGCTAGAACGCCTTTAACCGCGGTCGATTTTCGACCGCTCACAAGATCGCTGTCGAAAATGGTTTCCACGCCAGTCACAACGACATAAGCCGCCAGCGCTGCTTCAATAGGTTGGGCTGGAATGTCGAAACGAAAGCGCGTGTCCGCGGCATGTACGTGCATAGACGAGGCGACAAACGCGTTCACTGCGCACGCCCCCAACCAGCGCCACCAGACATCCGTACACGAAAAGGCATTCACAAGCGCCACGTGGCACAGCTCCGCCGCGCTTTATTGCGGCGCGGAGACCTTCGCCCCTACCCAGATCCGGGCATGGTCTTAGAATCCCAACATGACGATCAGACGACAATACAATCCATGCGCTCCGGTCCAAACGCATGTGCCAGAATCCATTCTGGCATCAACACGCGCATGTCTGTTCAAAGGCGGAATTGTACTGGCACTGGCAATCGTCCAAATCCAATCTGCCCGCCAATCGATCACGCTTCGTGGTCGAACCCGAAGGCGAGATCAACAAGTTGGTCTGAACACATCGTGTGCTCGGAATGTCCGCTTTGCGCGGTGAGTTCAACCGATCGCCGCAACACATTGAGCAAACCTCTCAGCCGGCGTCTCAAAAGCAAGGTCTTCCGTGGTCGCTCATTCAACTGCCTTGCAATGGCGCTAAGCTTGGCCTAGCTGTGCACAGAGAGATCGGTGCCCCGCGGCAGATATTGGCGCAGCAATCTGTTGGTGTTTTCGTTTGATCCGCGCTGCCAGGGAGAACGTGGGTCACAAAAATAGACATCGACCTCGGTGGCCAGCGCCAAACGCTGATGATCTGCAAGCTCTTTACCCCGATCCCAGGTCAGCGACCTGTAAAGTTCGCTGCCAGTCGCCGGCATCCCGTCATCCAGCAAAAGTGTTTTTGAGATCGCATCATTCATGCGCAGAGGATGCAGCAAACTGATTTCGTTGAATTCAGTTTTTTTTCACTGCGAATTGCGCGTGTGACCCAACTAATTCGCAGTTTTTTACAGTGAAATGTCGTCTTCGATTTCTTGAAGAAGCGTCTTCACCTCGTCGACAATCGATGAAGCACTCTGGCGAAAGCGCGCCAAGCTACCCGCTTGAGGCGACCCCCGCCCCTTTCTTTCAGCGTGTTGAAGCCTGCTGAATACCGACACCTCGAACTGTGGACGTCCCATGTATCTTGCTAGGGCCGGCCGTAGAGCAGTCCACAGTGAGGCCGATTTATAGAGGAACTGACCACGCTCAGCACATTCATCGAGCGTTTTAGCAAGCGTTGCTAGTTCCGTTGCACTCAACCGCTTCCGAATTGTTTGGACTTTTTGCTTCTGAACAAGCCTTCTTATCTGAGCGACCCTGAAGACAATAAGGCCAACTTGTCGGACTGGCAGCTTCGAAGGATCCCGCATTCGTCCGGCAAAGAAGAGCAATGGGAGGTCGTCGAGCCATTCGGTTGCTACGCTCAAATCGATCAAATGCGGCACCGATTCACTTTTTATGATGTACGGATGCAGTTTGCCGGCGTGCATCGCATCAAAGAGCCTTTTGCGGGACTTAGCGAAGGCTTGGTAGGCTTCGGCATCCGAAGGACGAGCAGTCGCCTTCGTAGCAACGAGCGACTGTCTGCGAGCCGAAAAGGAATACCGCACGATTGTTTGTTCGCTCATCATGCGAAACGGCATTCGCTGCCATGCAGAGCCTTTGCCCCATCGCGAACGTTGTTCCGATCGCCCAATGAAGTTCAACGCTTCATCAACGAATCCAAAACCACGGGGAGGCTTTTCGTCTCGATATGTTAGCTTATGGGATTCGGCTTTTGCCGTCGTCTTTTTTGCCATGCTGTGGTCCGGTTCGTATTCGCTGAACCAACTGTAATCGAATCGGGGCACCGGAAACATTTGTTGGTTCGGCTGTTGTTCAAACCGAGATTAGAGGACAATTTACGCATTATAATCAGCACCTTGCTACGCGAATACGAGTCCGGCAGGGGGCACCAGAAGCTTCGGCGACGCCATGGCACTGTCCCTAACGGACGAAACGCCCGCTACCGCTTAAATCGCGCTCATGAAAAATCAGGCACACCGGGTCGGAAAGCTGTTCGACGAGCCCCGCATTGGCTTTGTCGCCGAACACGGCTCCGCAACTGCATCCACCGCCGAAGCCGCTGGAGGTTCGCGTCTCAAAATCGTCAGCTCGAGCGCCAGGCACATTCGGAACATTTCAAGCGTTCGTGCACCTGAAAAATGCTTGGCTTCCTATGCCGGCAAATTTATTGGCTCGTCATGTAAATGCCGGAGTCGCCTTCAATGCCTTTCCACGCAAGGTAGAGCCTATTCTTGAAGTAAGCTATTGCCGGACCATCGGAGCTCCCGACCCCGGGAATATTTGATTGTGAGGACCAGACCGGGACCCCGCCTTCCTTCCGGAGCTGCGCGAAATACAGGCCTTGGTCGCCCGGCACCCCGCGCCAAACGGCGTACACTGAGCCGCCTTGGGCCGCCATCGCAGGAGCGCCGTCGCTGCCCGGCGTGCCAATCTTGTTGTCCTTGTTGCCATTGCCCATGATAGTCCATTGGACGGGAGCTTGCGGTTTCCAACCTGAAAAATCCGCTGAGCCGGTCGTTGTCCAGAGCACATGGTCCTTATTGGTGCCGCGCCAGATCAAACGCACGCCGCCATCATCCGACAACGCCACCGGTGAATTTGCAGTCCCGACACCTGGGATCCGCTGCTGCGCAAGCCAGTTGCCGCCGACGAAACGCGAATAGTAGATGCCTCCGTCATCGTTGGTGCCTTTCCACACCAATGTCGGTGTCTTGTTCACGCCCGCGATACGCGGCCCATGAGAGGATCCAACGCCGCTAACATGCGCTTGAGCCGGATTGTCGCGCACGAAAAAATCCCGGCTCTTTTTGTAGTAAATTCCCTGGTCCGGCGACCCACGCCACACCATCCACAGTTCATCGTTGATCCACCCCAAGTCGGGGCTGCCAAGCGTGCCGACATCACCGAAACGCCGCTGCGGCGTCCAATTCGAGCCATCGGTCGAGGTGGAAATCCAGACATTGTTGTCCCCCGAGCCGCGCCAGACCATCGCAAGCGTATTGCCGCATGCGCAAAGCGAGGGGCCAGAGCGCGTCCCGAAATTCGACACCCGAACCTGCGGGTTCCAGCCATAAAGTGAGCGTATACCAGCACTATCATCTGCCTGGAGCGTCTCTAGTGAGTTGTAACTCGCCCACATGATTGAATTACTTGTTGTCGAATGTTTCATTCCGAGCGCGTGGCCAATCTCATGAGCTGCCACGTGAAGAAGGCTGCTTTGCGTGCCGGTCGCCGCAGAGGCCGTAGGCACCCAGGTTATTAGATTGTTGAACGTGATGCTTGTGCCGTCGGGCCGCGTGCTCGCTAGCTCTAACGCGCCGAGACCGTTGACCCCGATTGCAATATCGGCGCGGCCGCTCGTCAGGCGCGTGAACCTGAAGGCCGGAACAGCACTTCTCCAGAGGTTGAATGCGTCGTTGAGCGTCTTCACGACATCGGCGTTGTTGGGAATCCCTGGCATGCTGCCGGAAAAACTCCAGGTCAGAGCCGTCTTGCCTCTTCCTCGCCCCTTCGTGGCGTACGCTTTCGGGTGCACGCCTCCGGTGGGCTCAGGAGGATCGACAAATCCACAAAATGGTTGGCCATCGCGCGGCGCTCCCCAGGCATGTTCGCCGCACACACACAGGAGACCCGAAGCTGCCGCACCTCTCAGAAAATCTCGCCGTCGCATTGCACTCTCCAAAATTAGGGTGGAAGCACAGTCGATTCAAAGACCCTCTTACTCTTGAAATCCAACAACTCACGTTTTCTCGAATATGACTTGGCTTGCAAAAGCCCCGTCTGGCTTGGGGCATTCTCTGCAGGACGTCTCTATATAGCTTATCCTATTGTCGTCATCGTGCTACGTGATGAATCGCGCATTGATGCACTAGACGAACGCCACGGTCCCCTCCTCGATATTGACGCCCGCGACCTAGCCCACCAATTCTCAATTGGTTTCGTCATCAGCGGCGTGGATTTGACCGAGGCCAATTTTGACCCGGAGCCTTTGGCGAGCATGACGTCGCTGCCCACGGTGGACGAAACGTCCACCAGCGCCTAAATCTCACTCATGAAAAATCAAGCACACTGGGCCGGAAAACTGTTCGACGAGCCCCGCATGGGCTTTGTCGCCGAACACGGCTCGCAATTGCATCCGCGGTCGAAGCCGCTGGAGCCTGTTACACCGCCTCAGCCGCCAGAGCTACCGCCTGCATCTGGTCCGTCCGTCCTCGACAAGATCATCGATGAAGATCGGCTCGGTTTTGCCGAAGCGCAGCGCGCCGATCAGGCGCGACGCGCAAGCGTTGTTGCGAAACTCCGCACACGGGGACGCAAGCCGAAGGGCGCGTAAGACGGGCAGCTTGCGCGCACCCGTCCTCGCCGGCTCCCTTACTTCTTCGCCGTCACCATCGGACACGCGCTCGCTTCGAGCGGTGCGAAGGCTTCGTCGGCCTTCACGGTGGCTAGGATCTTCAGCACGTCATAGGGATCCTTGACCTCGCTCTGCTTCCTCACTTCGGCCAGGTACATGTCATGGACCATCAGATTGTCCGGACGCAGCTTGCCATTGCGCAGGAAGGCGTCGTCGAAGGTACGGCCCTGCAGGTCCTTCACGACAGCCGCAGGATCCTTGGTATTCGTCGCTTCCACCGACTTGATGTAGTTCAGCGTCGATGAATAGACGCCGGCCTGCATCATGCTCGGCGGCTTGCCCATCTTGGCGGCGTAGCGCTTGGAGAATTCGCGCGTGCGATCATCCATGTTCCAGTAGAATCCGGAGGTGACGAGCAGGCCCTGCGCGCTCTTGAGGCCGACGCTGCGGATGTCGTTCACATCGAGCAAGAGCGCGATCATCTTCTGATCGCCGCCCATCAGGCCGAATTCCTCCGCCTGCTTGATGACGTTCTGCGTATCGCTGCCGGCATTGGCCACCGCGATGACCTTGGCGCCCGACGACTTCGCCGTCAGCAGTTGCGAGGAGAAATCCGCCGTGTTGATCGGATGCGGTGCGCGGCCAAGCGCCTTGCCGCCGCCCTTCACCGCGACTTCGGTGACATCGCGCTCCAGCGCATGGCCGAACGCATAGTCCGCAACGATGAAGAAGAAGGTGTTGTCGCCACGCTGGATCATCGCCTTGGCGGCGACATTCGCGAGCGCATAGGTGTTGTAGGTCCACTGGATGAAATTCGGCGAACAGAACTTTCCGCTCAAATCCGCCGAGCCACCGGCGGAGGTGATGAACATCTTGTTGCGCTCTTTGGCAAAAGTCTGCACCGCGATGCAGACCGACGACACCGGCACGTCGAGAATGACGTCGACGCCTTCCTGGTCATACCACTGCCGCGCGATATTTCCGCCGACATCGGGTTTGTTGAGATGGTCCGCCGAGATCAGTTGGATCGGCTTGCCGAGCGCCTTGCCGCCGCATTCGTCGATGGCGAGTTGCGCTGCCGCAACCGAACCGGCGCCGCCATTGTCGGCGAACAGACCGGTCAT
>CALRZK010000238.1:0-5844 GCA_943372615.1 Bradyrhizobium ivorense
CTCCCCGCTTGCGGGGAGAAGGTGGCCCGGCGTAGCGCAGCGAAGCCGGGTCGGATGAGGGGACTCTCCGCGGGCTGGGAGTTCGCGGAGAGTCCCCTCACCCGGATTGCTTCGCAATCCGATCTCTCCCCGCAAGCGGGGCGAGGTTAGGAAGAATTCAGCGCAGCGATGCCGTCCGCATCGCAAAGCTCGTCGTCACCAGCTTCGCCGTCGCCGAGCCGGTGAACTGATCGCTCACGAGACCGGTCTGGGGATCATCCGAGAAGCTCATCGCCACCACGCTCTGCGGCTTGGCGAAATGCGCACGCAGCACCGTGAGATCGCCGTCACCGATCGATGAGACCGACATCGCCGTCGTGACGCTGGGCGCCACGATCATGGCGCGGGTCCAGATGTGGTTTTCGGGAATGTAGGCAGCGGTCAGGCGCGTCGAGATCGCGACCGGGCCAGGCTGACCGAGGCTCTTGCCGATCACCGTGGTGACTTCGTTTACGACCATCGAATTCTTGTTCGGCACGTTCGGGCGGATGCTGCGCGGGATCGGTGCGCTGGCGGCGACCACATGCGAACGATCAACCGGCGAAGTGCGCGGCGGCGCATAGGCCAGCGCCTTTGCGAAGGTCGATTCCTTCACGCCCGACTCCTGGGCGCCTTGCTCCTGCTCGGCAATGCGCTCAAGTGCCTGACGGGCGGTGAGGGCCGCGACCTGTTGCGGCGTAGCCTGCTTCGGCTCCGGAATGTCATCCCAGAAGCCGCGGGCATTGATGATATCAGCCGGATTCTGCGGGCGACCGTCGTTCTTCGATGCGGCTGCGGCCGGGATCGGTTGCTTCGGGCGCGGGATCGGAACGGCTTCGGTATCAGCAGAGGCAAGCACCACATTGGCGGCGACAGGCTTCGCGCGCGGCATCGGCACTGGATCGGCGGACGGCGCAGGCGCAGCTGCCGCTACGACGGTGCTGGCCGGGGTCGGCTTGCTCGGCGCAATCGCCGGTGCCGCAGACTCGTCCTCATCCTCTGACGACGACTTCCGTCCGAACAGCGAGGCGAGCAGGTTGCCCGGCTTGCTGCTGGCGAGGCTCACGCTGTCGCCGGAGCCGCGCTTCTGGATATCGGCTGCTGCGAGCTGATAGCCCGGCATGGTGCCGCCGCTGGACGGCAAATGCACGGTGCGGCCATTCGGGAAAACGCGCTCGAGCTGCGCATAGGTCATACGCGGCCAGTGGCGCACGCTGCCGGTGTCGAGATGCACGAAAGGCGAGCCGGAGGTCGGATAGAAGCCGACGCCGCCGCGCTGCAGGCGCAGGCCGGCGATGCGGATCTTTTCCAGCTGCACGCCGGGAATGAAGAAGTCCATCGCATGGCCGAGCATATGCTGGCTGTGGCGCGCGACGCCGGATGAGCGACGACGCAGCATCGCGTTGGTGGCCGGCGAGCGATAGGCGGAAATGATCTGGATAGGTTGGGTGGCGTCGACGTCGCGATAGACTTCCCAGACGATGTCGAACAGGCGCCGATCCATCGTGGTGGAGTCTTGATTGCGCCAGTCGCGCAGGAAGTGATTGAGCTTCTTCAAACCGTCTTCGTCATAGCGGCCATTGCGCTTGAAGGTGACGGTGACGCTTTCGCGGGAATGGGTGTGGTAAAATGAGAGCGTGCGGGTTTCGCTGTTCGCCGTCGCATTGTGAACCGAACTCGCACTGGCCATCAGCACCAGCGAGGCCAGACCGGCATTCAAGCCGGCGCGCGAAGGACGCCACGTTACTTTGCGTGCGAAGCCAAGCGGCACGTAAAACCCACCCAAGTTACTCAAACTCTCTCGCAACCCCATGTGACGAAAGAGGGTGAATCGAGTCTTAAAACGGGAGGGTTAATCGAGATTTACACCGCTCCCCCCAAAGTTGGCATTTCTGCCACTGTCAAGATTAACCCGCTGACTATGGCGAAAACTAGCCCACTGCCACCTTGGAGGTGGACAATGGTTAATCTTACAACCGGATGGCCATTCAAAAGGTAGGGCGTTTTAGCTCTAAGTTTCTGGAAATAATGGGCTTTCCTCGAATTTTTACGATCTTCAGCAAGAGGCTTTCTGATGCCCGCGTCTCGGGTCCGGGCCGACTTGCGCTCAGTGGTTGGAAAATCGGAGGGGCGGATGTCGAAAAGCGCGCTGTTCTTTCGTCCTCGGAAAAGCGGCGCGGCGACCATTCGCCGCCACACCGTCACAGGGTGATTCGTCATGAAACCTACAATTACGGCCTTCAAGGATTCGCCCGATCGCGGCCAGGGGCTCGCGCGCGACATGCAGGTTCGCTGGGCGCTGGAAGAGGTCGGGCAGCCTTACGACGTCCGCCTGCTGACCTTTGCGGAGATGAAGGAGGCGGCACATCGGGCGTGCCAGCCCTTCGGGCAAATCCCGAGCTTTGAAGATGGCGATCTCACGCTCTTCGAGACAGGCGCCATCGTGCTGCACATTGCGGAGCGCCATGCCGGGCTGTTACCGGCGGATCCGGTGGCGCGCGCCCGCGCGATCATGTGGATGTTTGCAGCGCTGAGCACGATCGAGCCGTCGATCGTCGAGCGCGATGTGGCCATTCTTGTCGAGAGCGAAGCGCCCTGGTTCGCGGAGCGTCAGCGCCTCCTTGAAGAGCGGGTTCGCCAACGCCTGACCGATCTCTCGCGCATGCTCGGTGATGCGGAATGGCTGGGGCCTGCTTTCAGTGCCGGCGATCTCATGATGATTGGCGTGCTGCGCAGAGCCAGTGGATCAGGACTGCTCGAAGAACATCCCAATCTCGTCGCCTATGTCGCCCGTGGCGAAGCGCGGTCGGCCTTCAGGCGTGCCTTCGACGACCAATATGCCGTCTTCCTTGCGGCACAGCGCCGGGAGGCGGAGGCCGGATAGCAAAAGGGCTCCATCCGAAGATGGAGCCCTTGAACTAAAGCGCGCTGCAATCAGCGGGTGACGGTGCGGCGAGCCTGCCCCTGCGCCATCGGCTGAGGCGCCGGCGAGCCGCCACCGAACAGGCGCTCAAAGAAGTTCGGCTCGCTGTTACGTGCCGGAGCGCCGTCAAAATTCACGCCCTGCGGGATGTTGGCCTTCGGGCGTGCGTAGCTCGGCTGGGCACGGGCGACCACCTGCTCCAGATCCTTGCCCTTGGCATTCTTCAGGATCGCCAGCATCTGCGAGTCGCGGCCATAGACGTCCTTGCGCATCTGCAGCTTGCCGGCGTCATCCACGAAGGCGGTCTGATAGGTGATGTTGACCGGGATCGGGGTCGGGAATTTCAGATCGATCTCGCTGCGGCCATACATGCCACGCACCTTCTCGGGCGAATACCGCTCGTTCGGCATGGTGATGTTGAGCAGTGTTGCGGCGTATTGATCCGGGTTCTGCACGCGCATGCAGCCATGGCTGAAGGCGCGTTCGTCGCGAGCGAACAGGTTCTTGTTCGGCGTGTCGTGCTGATAGACAAGGAACTTGTTCGGGAAGTTGAAGCGGATGCGGCCGAGCGCATTGTCTTCCCCCGGCGGCTGCGAGACATGGATGCTGCCGTCGGGCTTGCGCGACAGCTTCAGGCCCATGCGATCGAGCACCGTCGGATCCTGCTGCAAAGCCGGCAGATATTCGTTGTAGATGATCGACGGCGGCACGTTCCAGGTCGGGTTGACCGTGATGTATTTCATCGTCTCGGTCATCAGCGGCGTCGCGTGCTTGCCGACCTTGCCGACGACGACGCGGGTGGTCCAGACTTGGCCGCCGTTCTGCATCACCTTCAGCGTGTAATCAGGGATGTTCAGCATCACATAGGCGTTGCCGAGCGAGGAGGCGCCGAGCTGGCGCGGCAGCCAGCGCCAACGCTCCAGATTGACCAGGATGGTGTCGATCTGGCGATCACGCTTCGGCGCATTGATGGCGCGCACGGTGGCGTCGTCGAGAATGCCGGTGACCTTGACGCTGTTGGCCGACTGGAATTTACGAACGGCGGTGGCGACCTGTTCGTCGTATTTGGTGTCGCTGGCGTTCTCGACATGAAGACGCGCGCGGACCTGCGGCACGCGATCATCTTCCATCACGGCCGGGTTCGGATTCTTCTTCGTCGCCTTGACGAATTTCAGCGCCGGACCCTCCGCAATCGGCTGTACAGGCATTTCGCTTTCGCCGCGCAGTTCGGCCAGCTTCGCCTTCAGCTTCTTGTAGCCGTCGTGCTGCGGATTGTAGCTGGCGAGCGCGGCCGAGCTGTCCTTGGCAGTCGAGACATTGGCGAGCACCTGTGCCGGATCGGTCGGGTGTTCGGGATACATGATGTCGCCATCGAGCTGCGACCAATGCATGCGGCCGCTCTGGGCCTGGCGCGCGTAGTCGAGCATGCTGGCGGTCAGCTTCAGTTCGGCTTCGGCGAGAGCGTCAGGCGTGCTGGCGGCGGTGAAGTCCGGCACCAGATAGTCAGCGACATCGAGACCCTCGCTGCCGGCGTCCTTGAGGCGGGCGATCACGCCCTTGGCGGTGGAGCTGGCGATGCCACCCTGAGTCCAGAGCGGCGCGTAATCGCGGCCGGCATAGAACTTCTCGACGGCGGCGCGCTCACCCTTGCGGTCGAACTGGCGCGGCAGTTTGCCTGCGAGCATCTCACGCAGCTTGTCGGCGACGGGCTGGTCGGCTGCGGCGACAGTCGAGGCCGGCTTCGCGCTATCCTTGGCGACATCCTTCGGTGGCTCGGCCGCCGGAGCGGTCGGTGCAACGGCGGTGGCGGCTGGAGCCGCTGCAGGTGCCGGGGCTGCAGGAGTCGTCGCGGCTTCGACCGGCTTGGCTTCCTCGGCAGGTTTCGGCGTGTCGGCGACTTTCGGCGTTTCAGCCGAGATCGCGCCGGTGGTCGTCTCCGGCGCGTTGGACGCATCGGGTGCGGCAGCGGTGGTGTCGGTCTTGATGTCGCTCGCGGTGGGCGGCGGAACATTGGCGGGGTCGGGGCGCGGCACGGCCGCATCGATGGCGAGTTCGGAGACGCTATCGCGCGGCGATGCTGTCTGCTGTGCTGCAGCAGCGCCGGCGGAGACCGTCAGGAATGTTGCAGCCACGGCCATCAGCACGCGGTCGAATCCAGAACGGCTCTTGTTGAGGTCTCGCATTCTCGCTCCTCTCCAGGAAGCTGCTCCATGTCGTTTGGAACAGTTCTCATCTCAATATCAAAGCTTCGGCTGAAGCATACGTATGCCGCGATTCACGACGCAGACGATACATCGACCCGCCGCAGGTTCCAGCACCTGGCGAGTTTGTTTCAATACAAACTGACGCCAACCCATATGGTTTGCAACGTTACACCTCTCGCCAAAGGCTGCTTTTGACTTCGTGTGTCACCACACCGCAACGGTTCAAGTTCCCCTGCCACAACAAGGACATGTTGACTGCGTGCCCGGCAATAAATTGAGGCAAAGCTGTGCCTCGCGCGGCGAAGCTACGCCTCGTCTGCCGGTGCTGTGTTCTTGTCTGCGGCCTCGTCGAGTTTCCGATACAGCGTCGAACGCCCGATTTTCAGGCGGCGCGCGACTTCCGACATCTGGCCGCGGTAATGCGAGATGGCGAAGCGGATGATCTCGGCTTCGAGTTCTTCCAGCGGCCGCACTTCGTTGTCCGAGGCAAGCATGCTCAGGCTGCCGGCAGCGGCCAGCAATGGCGCGGCATCCGGTACCATGGTCGGCGCCGTGGCGTGATAGACAGGCTCCACAATCAGCGGTGCGCTGGCCGGAGAGGGGATCGACGGCGTTTGCGACGTGGCCTGCGGGAAATCAGCGAGGCCGAGCTGGTCGCCCTCGCTCATCACCACAGCGCGATACACCGTGTTTTCGAGC
>CALRZK010000239.1:0-5832 GCA_943372615.1 Bradyrhizobium ivorense
CCACTAAGGCCGGGCGCGAAATCCACCCTCAACCGTCTTTCTCAAATCGACCTATCCAAGAAGGAGTTTTACCATGGATCCCATCGCAGCTAAGTACATCGGCGCCGGTATCGCTTGCCTCGGCATGGGCGGCGCAGGCATCGGCGTCGGCATGATCTTCTCGCAGTTCCTGAACGGCGCGCTGCGCAATCCGTCGGCTTCGCAGGGCCAGTTCGCGAACCTGATCTTCGGCTTCGCCGTGACCGAAGCGCTCGGCATCTTCTCGCTGCTGATCGCTCTGCTGCTGCTGTTCGCCGTCTAAGCTGACACCTGATCAGACTGCGCGTTCCCGATTCTCGGGAGCGCGCCTTCGATCGAAAAGGAGACGGCTGTGGCGCAAGGTCAGAGCACATCCCATACCCAGGCCGATGGCGGGCACAAGGCTTCGTTCCCGCCCTTCGAAAGCAGCACCTTCGCTTCACAGCTGGTGTCGCTCGCGATTGCTTTCGGTCTGCTCTATCTGATCGTTTCGCGTCTGGCTCTGCCGCGCGTTGGCGGCATTCTCGCCGCCCGTAAGCAGGTTCTCGACACCGACCTGGCTGAAGCTGCCAAGCTGAAGGCCGATTCCGACGCTGCGCTGAAGTCTTACGAGACCGAACTCGCCAATGCCCGCGCCAAGGCGCAGGCCATGGCCAGCGAAGTCCGTGAGAAGCTCAATGCGGAACAGGACGCGGCCAAGGCCAAGCTCGAAGAGAGCCTGAATGCCAAGCTGGCAACGGCGGAGCAGACCATCGCTTCGACTCGTGCGACGGCCATGAGCAATGTTCGCGGCATCGCTTCGGATACGGCTTCTGCCATCGTCGAACGTCTCACCGGTATCACGCCGGATGCAGGCGCCGTCAACGCCGCGCTCGACGCGTCGCTGAAAGGATAAACGATGTTCGGTTTGCAAGCTGAATTCTGGGTTGCCGTAGCGTTCTTCCTGCTGCTCGCGCTGTTCGGTTATATGGGCGTTCATCGCACCATCCTGACCGCGCTCGATCATCGCCGTGACCGCATCAAACAGGATCTCGACGATGCTCGTCGCCTGCGCGATGAGGCTGCCGCCTTGCTCGCAGACTACAAGAAGCGTCATGCTTCGGCGGAACGCGAAGCGCAGGACATCATCACCTCTGCCAAGGAAGATGCCGAGCGCATCGCCGCCGAGGCCAAGGTGAAGATGGAAGACTTCGTCGCCCGTCGCACCAAGGCTGCTGAAGCGAAGATCGCGATGGCGGAAGCCCAGGCTCTCGCCGACGTCCGCGCCGCTGCTGCCGAAGCTGCTGTCACCGCTGCTACGCAGGTGCTGTCGCAGTCGGTGAAGGGCAACGTTGCCGACGGCCTGATCGAAAAAGGCATCGGCGAAGTCCGCGCGAAGCTGAACTAAGCGAAGCGATTACAAACTAAAAAAGCCGGCGCGAGATCATCGCGCCGGCTTTTTTGTTTTCGTCATTGAAAATGAAAACAACAAAGACCGCGGCAGATGATCTACTACCGCGCCCAAACGCACAACCTTAAAGTTCTATTAACCGAGAACTTGACCAGAGATTTCCAGCATGAGAGCATCCCTTGCAACCGTTGGTTTCAATTAAATAGTACGATTTCCCGAATTTCGCAAGACGCTTTGGAGCGCCGCTGGTGGAACAAAATGGCCTGGAAATTGCCCCCGCCACCTCAACGATCGCGAAAAACCTGACTTGGCTACATCTGTCAGACTGGCATCAGGGGCGCCCCAGTTTCAATCGCAGCCTTTTGCTGAAAAAGATGCTCGAGGATATCGAGCAGCGTAACCTTCTGGACGCCAGGCTGGCAAATATCGACGCTGTGATCTTTAGCGGCGACATCGCATTTTCCGGCCAGCAAGGTGAGTATCTGGCCACTGAGGAGGACCTGATCGCCCCGCTGCGCAAGATACTCGGGCAGCAGGTGTCCTTTGTTCTTGCCCCCGGAAACCACGACTTTGACCGCACCCGTCCTAAAAGCCCGAGCGACTGGGAAACGGCCATGGCGGTGGCCAATCGCGCCATTGGCGACGAGGTCGGCAATCTCTTGATGGATCCGGTCTCGGCGCCATCGCTTATGGCACCGTTCGGAAATTTCATTGCGTTCGCGCGCAAGCTCGGTGCCGGGAACGAGGCTGATACCGGCACTCCGTTCGTCTCCTCGAAATCCTTTGCCGGTGGCAAAGTCCGCGTTGCCACCATCAACACGGCAATCTGTTGCGCGCGACATTCGATCGTGTCCAACAACCCGGCCATTCCGCCCACCGCATCCGACTACGGCGCCTTGTCGATCAGCGAATATCAGATCTGGAAGGCCATCGACGAAGTCAATCAGAAGGGGGTCCGCGTTAAAATCCTGGTCATGCATCACCCGATCAGCTGGATGCATGAGTCCGAGCAGCCAGTTCTTGAACAGCTCATCGCTAAGAATTTCGATCTCGTTCTCTACGGACACGAACATCTACCGCGCTTCAGCTCGGTGTCGGGAAATTTCGGCGACGTCAAATTTATCCCTGCAGGATGCTCGTTTGCCGGCAGAAATCCGGCCAATCCGCGTTATACTAATGCGTTCAACTTCGGCGTTCTGAATCTCGAGGACGAAGATGGTGCTATCCACCATCGGGTCTGGCAGGAAGCCCGCAGCGAATGGGAAGCGGACGATCGCTTTTGGCCAAAGGGCGTGGCTCGTTTTCTGATCCAGAACGACCTGCTGCCGGAGAACAGGCGCTTCATGTTCGACGCGCACCGCAGATATAAAACCGCATACGCCAAAAGGCCGGCGAAACTTGCGGCCATCACCTTGATCCATACAACGCGGGTGATCGATGGCGAGAATTTCCTAGATGCCGAAATTCAATACGAACTAGAACTGCATCCGGGAAAACAGGAAGAGTACAAATTTCAGACGACGACTAACAAGAAGATCTGCAAGCATCCCTCCGAGGCCGTCCGGGCCGCAGCATTCGAAGTGATCGAGATGTCGCCACCGCCGAACGAGACGACGGTGGGCGATAACCAGCACAAGGCGCTTGGATCGGTTGAACTGTCCAGCGGCAAAGCGAGAATCGTCTATCACTATCGAATGCTGGAGACCGCATTCGGTGTGTGGCAATTCAAGCTCAGCCGCTTCACCGACGACGTCACGTTTCGGATCATGAAGGCGCCGGGCTACGAATACGAGTTCCTGCCGCTAGCCGGCTTCCCCGATCTCAAGCCGGATCCCGAGATGCGCGGCGCGTTGAAATCCGCGAGCCTGAAAAGCGAAGGCGGCCACCTGCCCGGCCAAGGCTATATGGTGCAGTGGTATCCGGAATAGACGGCCGGGCTGGTTTGATCAGCGCCGCTTACGCGACGCCGGCTGCGGCTTCAGCGCCTGCGGATCGAAGCCGATATAGAAGACATAGGAATCATTCGCCGCCGCTGATGGCGCCGGGTAGCTGAAGTCTTCGCCGACCAGGCTGTATTCGACGCTGGTCTGGCCCATCATCGACACCGTCGTCGTGAACACCTTGGTGGCGATCGGCTTCGGGCTGACGCCTTCCTGCACCACGGCGACGCGCAGCGGCACTTCCACCGTCTCCGGCGCGCCGGCCGGCCCGACGATCACGCGGCCCTGAATGCCGATCTTGATCGACACCTGGCCATTGGCGAGATCGCACGACCGCGCGGTGCGGGTGATGGTCGCCTGATAAGCGAGATCATTGCCAACGGCCGGCTTGCCGCCGGCACCCACCGCATAGGTGCCAGCGCCCGGTCGGATGCTGACCACCGGACAGGTCAGTTCACTATCCGCGCCGCCCGTGGTGGTCGCCTGAGCCGACTGGGTGGCGCCGACCTCGGTCGATTTGCCGCCGAACAGCTGGCTGAAGCGATCGCCAAAGGACGGGCTGCTGCCGCCCGAGGAGCCGCCGCCGAACATCGCGCCGCCGCCGCAACTGGCGAGAAAAACGCTGGAAACGGTGACAAAAAGCACGTTTTTCAGCGCGCGAAAATCACGCGCGGGCTTGCGACCGAATTGTGGCATGATGAGAATATCCCCGGATCGTCAGATAGTTAGCGCCGCCTCACCCCCAAGGCTCTGCGCGGGCGTTATAGCAGGCGAGTTGCGGCAAACCAAAGGCCGTTGAGGCCGCAGGGCGGCATCACAGCGCAATTCTTGCGATAGCTAACCTCTAAAGTCTTCGTGCAGCATCCCGAACAGCAGGTGATCCTGCCAGACGCCATTGATGCAAAGGTATCTTCGGGCCAGCCCCTCACGGGTAAACCCGCATTTTTCCAGCACCCGCACTGACGGCGTATTGGTGGGAATGCAAGCCGCTTCAATGCGATGCAGGCTGAGCTCGCCGAACAAGGTCGGCAACAACACCCGCAAAGCGGTGGTCATCACGCCCTGCCCGGTAAATTGCTGGCCGACCCAATAACCAATGGTGCCTGCCTGCACGATGCCCCTGCGGACATTGGCCAGCGTGATTCCGCCGATCAAAGCGTCGTCAGATTCCCTAAACACCAGAAAGGGATAGGCCCGATCCGCCGACGTATCCTCGGCATAGCGCCGAAGGCGCCGGCGAAAGCCCGATCGCGTCAGATCATCGGACGGCCAGATCGGCTCCCAAGGCGTGAGATAAGCCCGGCTGCGCTCGCGCAGATCAGCCCATTGCGGGAAATCGCCCATCACCGGCGCCCGCAGCGACAACCCATAGCCGCGCGGCGCCAAAGGCGGCGGCGCACTCATGGGGAGTCGAAACAGAGCCATCAGGTCACTCTCCGACGCGGAGCTGCGGGACACTTAGTGGAGCAGCGTCTTGTCCCGCACGCCGGTCAATCCTTCCGCAAAAGCCACCGCCGTGTCCAGCCCCCGGCCACCACCGAGCGCGGCCACAGCAGGACGGCTGCGGGTCAGCAAGCCGCGCGCGGCATCGCGGGCGGACTCGACGCTGACGGCATCGATGCGCTTGATCAACTCCTCCGCGGTGAGCGGGCGGCCATAGGCCAGCATATGACGCGCCAGCTGTTCGGCGCGCGAGCTGCAGCTTTCCAGCGCCATCAGGAGACCGGCCTTCATCTGCGCCTTGGCGCGGGCGATCTCGGCTTCGGTCAGCGTCTCCACGGATTCGCGGATGATATCGACGATGACTTCCATCATCTCCGGCGCATCATTCGGATCAGTGCCCGTATAGAGGCCGAAGAATCCGGTGTCGCTATAGGGGGCGTGGAAGGAATAGATCGAGTAGCACAGGCCGCGCTTTTCGCGGACTTCCTGGAACAGCCGCGAGGACATGCCGCCACCGAGGATATTCGTGAACACCTGCAGGCTGAACAGCTCAGGATGCGCCTGCGGCAGGCCTTCCAGCGCCAAGGTCAGATGCGCCTGTTCGAGATCGCGATGCACGACTTTTGAGCCACCCTTGCCGAAAGATGCCGGCTGCGGCTTCGGTGCAGCAGGCCCTTCAAAGCTGGCGAAATGGTTCGAAACTTCATGCACGACCTGGCGATGATTCACCGCCCCCGTCGCGGCCACCACCATGTCCGGCCCGCGGTAATGCGTGGTCAGATAATTCTGCAGCATGTCGCGATCAAAACCCTTGAGGGTCTTCGCGGTGCCGAGCAGCGAACGGCCCATGGGCTGATCGGGATAGCAGAGCTCGTTGAGATGCTCGAACACGACATCGTCCGGCGTGTCCTGCGCAGCACCGATCTCCTGCACGATGACGCTCTTCTCGCGCTCCAGCTCGTCCGCATCGAAGGTCGGATTGGCCAGGATGTCGCTGAGCACTTCGAGGCCGAGCGGCACGTCGGCCTTCAGCACACGGGC
>CALRZK010000240.1:0-5830 GCA_943372615.1 Bradyrhizobium ivorense
GCGGTGTTGGCATCGCCGCCGCCCATCTGCGCCATCATGGCATCGACCGTGTCGCCCGGTGCCAGTTGCAGCAGCAGGAACACGCCGATCAGGATCAGAAAGAGCGTCGGGATCGAGGCGGCCAGCCGCCGCCCCGCGAGTGTTAGGATGCGCATACCGCTATTGTGTCGCGTTTTGCGTCAGGCGGAAAGCCAAAGATCGTGCCAGCTCGACGAGCCCCAACGCGGATTGTTGGAATGGTTACGTGCCTTGGCCGTGATCACGGTGACGAAGATCTGCTCGATGGGCATCCATACCGGCAGTTCGGTATTGGCTTCCTTGACGAACTCCGCATAGAGCGCCTTGCGCTTCACCGGATCGATTTCGGTGGCGGCGTCGTCGATCACCTTGTCGATCTGATCGTTCTTCCAGTCCCACTGATTGGTCCAGGGCGCGCCCTTCGGCTGGCCGGAGCGATACCAGACGGTGGTGGAGACCGCGGGATCGTTGCGATACTGATGCCAGCCGGTGGCGAGATCGAAGGCGTGATCGGCATAGACGCCCTTGAGGAAGCCGCCGCCGTCATTGCGCACGATCTCGACCGGAATGCCGACTTCCTTCAGCGATTGCTGGATGAAGGTCGCCCAGAGCGAGATGTCCTCGCCCCAAGGTGCCGGAAGGAGGCGCAGCGAGAAGCGCGTTCCGCCGGCGCCCGCCTTGAAGCCAGCCTCGTCGAGCAGGGCTGCAGCCTTCTTCTTGTCATAGGGATATTGCGGCGTGTTCGGGCCGGGGAAGAAGTCGGTGGAGACCGAGGGGATCGGGCCGGTGCCAGGTTTGGCGAAGTCGCCGAGGAAGTTCTCGATGAAGAACGGCACATTGATCGCATGCGCGATGGCGCGGCGGACGCGGATATCCGCCAGCTCCTTGCGGCGGAAATTGAACTCGATGGTGTTGGTGCGCGCGTTGCCTTCATTGCCCTTGGTGGAGACGACGAAGCGCTTGTCCTTGCCGAGGCGGGCCATGTCGGAAATCGTGAGACCCGAGAATGGCGAATACTGGATGTCGCCGGCTTCCATCTGCGCAGCCGCGGCGGCACGGTCAGTGACGACTTTCCAGACGATGCGGTCGAGATAGGGCAGGTTCGGGCGCCAGTAATTTTCGTTACGCTCGGCGATGATGTATTGGCCGCGCTCATATTTGCTGAACTTGAACGGGCCGGTGCCGACCGGCGCGAGATTGGCCGGATTGGCGCGGATATCGCTCGAGCCTTCATAGACGTGCTTGGCCGAGACATAGCCGAGATCCGGCAGCGCGCGCAGCAAGAGGCCGAGCGGCATCGGGCGCTCATATTTGAACACGGCGGTGTGCGCATCCGGCGTTTCCACCGCGGTCAGGAATAGCTGCAGCGTCGATCCGTAATTGAGGATCTTCTTCCACATGTTCATGGCGGTGAATTCGACGTCGGCGGAGGTGAAAGGCTTGCCGTCGTGCCAGGTCACGCCCTTGCGCAGCTTGAAGGTGATGGTCTTGCCATCGGCCGAGGATTCCCAGCTCTCGGCGAGCACGCCGACTGGCTGGCCCTTCTCGTCGAGATCGACGAGGGCTTCCTGCATCTTGCCGCCGATGATGTAGACGCCGGTAGAAGCCTGCAGGCTTGGGTTGAGCTGGCGCTGTTCCGCACCATAATGGACATTGAACACGCCGCCTTTGCGCGGTGTCTCCTGCGCAAAGGCGCGGAAGGTATTTGCCACATTGGCTGCGATGGCGGCCGAGGTCAGCAGCGCGGCGCGGCGGGTGATTTCGAAACGGTTCATCTGTCCAAGTCTCCTGCGTCTGCTGCGCATAGCGGAACGGGCCGGTTCCACGCAAGCTACGGCAGAAACTTGGATGGAGTCATGCGCAAATCGGCGTCTGATGGATAATTCTTGCGCCATCGCCGCGTTCCGTAGCAATAATTTCTCTGATCAATTTCCGACTTAGCTTGGCGATCAAGGCATTTTCCGTGGCGCGAAGCGCGACTTTGGTGCGTCTTCACCCCATTGCCGGTCGTTGCTAGACCTTGTTCACACTGCTGACCTGGAGTTCGCCTGCGCCATGACCGCCCTCGATCCCAATCTGCCGGCCCTCCAGGATCTCGCGACGCCGGCACTGGTGGTCGATGGCATGGCGCTCCAGCGCAATATCGCGGCGATGGCGGAATTCGCGAAAGCCAACAACATCGCTCTGCGCCCGCATGCGAAGACGCACAAGTCGCCGCGTCTGGCGCAGTTGCAGATCGAGGCTGGTGCGGTCGGCATTTCCTGCGCCACGGTGGCGGAGATGGAGGCGATGGCCGAGGCCGGCATTCCCGGACTGCTGCTGACCACGCCGGTGGCCGATCGCGTCAAGCTGGCGCGGATCGCGGCGTTGGCTGACAGCACGGATATCGCGCTGGTCGTCGATCATGCCGACCAGATCACTGTGCTACAGACGCTGCTCGATACGGGCAGCCGCCCGCTTCAGGTGCTGATCGACATCGATGTCGGTCAGCGCCGCACGGGGGTGGTCGAACCCGCCGCGACGCTCGCATTGGCGCAGCAGATCGAAGCGACGCCGGGCATGAGCTTTGGCGGCATCCAGGGCTTTGCCGGACATGTCCAGCACATGATCGACTACGAGGAGCGCAAGGCAGGCGCTGCGAAGGTGCGCGGCATTCTCGACGATCACCTGCGCGTGCTCGCAGAGGCCGGCATCAAGGCCCCCATCGTCACCGGCAGCGGCACCGGCGCATGCGCCTTCGACATCGCCGGCACGTTTACGGAGTTGCAGGTCGGCTCCTATCTGTTCATGGATGCCGATTACGGCCGGCTGCAGGGCGAGGGCGGCGGCGCGTTGCCATTCGAACCGAGCCTGTTCGTGCTGGCGACGGTGACGTCGGTGAACCGCGCAGGTGAATTCACCGTCGATGCCGGTGTCAAGGCGATGGCGTTCAACGGTCCGATGCCGTCATTGATGCTGGGCGTGCCGGAAGGCTCGACCTATCGTTTCGGTGGCGACGAGCATGGGATGATTACGCTGCCGGATGGCGCTGAGCCGCCAAAGCTTGGCAGCCGTGTGCTACTGATCGCCACACATTGCGACCCCACGGTGAACCTGCATGCGTGCTATCAGGTGGTGGGGCACAATAATGGCGTCGAGGTTTGGCCGGTTGCGGCGAGGTATGGGGCGTAATTGTAGGGTGGGCAAAGGAGCGTAGCGACGTGCCCACCATCAAGTGTCGTGCAAGAGAAGGTGGGCACGCTTCGCTTTGCCCACCCTACAGGTTCAGTGCCCGCCGCCCAGAAACGCTTCCGACAGCGTCGGATCATTGATCAGCGCTTCCGCCGATCCCGACGTCACCACGCGGCCTGTCTCCAGCAAATAAGCCCGATCTACGATCTTCAGCGTCTGCCGCGCCTTCTGCTCCACCAGCAGCACCGTCAGGCCCTCATCGCGGAACTGAGCGATCATGCCGAACAGGCTCGCCGTCATCAGTGGCGCGAGGCCGAGCGACGGTTCATCCAGCAGCAACAGTTTCGGCTTCGACAGCAACGCACGACCGATGGCCAGCATCTGCTGTTCGCCGCCCGAGAGCAGGCTCGCAAGCCCGTCGCGGCGCTTGCCGAGGATCGGGAAGCGCTCCAGCATCTTCTCGACGTCATCCATTGCCGCAGACTTGTCGTTGCGGGTGTAGATACCCATCAGCAGGTTTTCATACACCGTCATGCGCGCGAGAATGCCGCGGCCTTCCGGCACCAGTGCGATGCCACGGCGGAGATTCTTCTCGGCATTGTTCGGCGTGAGCTTCTCGCCCTCGAACGAAATTTCGCCCTGGAACGGCAACAGGCCTGCGATGGAGCGAGCGATCGTGCTCTTGCCGGCACCATTGGCGCCGAGTAGTGCGACGATTTCGCCCTTCTTGATCTCCAGATCGACCCCGCGCACTGCGGTGATGGCGCCGTAGCGGACTTCCAGCCCCTTGATCGCGAGCATCAGTTGTCCTTTCCGAGATAGGCGTCGAGGACGACCGGATTGGCGCGCACTTCTTCCGGCGTGCCTTCGGCGATGGGCACGCCGAAATCCAGCACATAGAGATAGTCGCACAGGCGCATCACGAAATTCATGTCGTGTTCGATCAGGAGAATGGAGAGGCCGGTGTCGCGCAGCCGCAGCATCAGCGTGCGGATCTCTTCGGCCTCATCATGGTTCATGCCGGCGACGGGTTCGTCGAGTAGCAGCAGCTTTGGCTTGGCGGTGACGGCGCGGGCCATCTCCACCTTGCGCTGGATGCCGTAAGGCAGTGACTTCGCCGGCCGGTCACGGAATTCGGTGAGGCCGAAGAACTCCATCACCTCGGTCGCGCGCGCCTGTGCGGCGGGATTGGCCCAGGAGATCGGCAGCAGGCGCCGCCAGGCAGCCTCGCTATGCGGCTGCGCCACCAGCAGATGCTCCCACACGCTCATCGAGCCGAACAGGCGAATGTTCTGGAAGGTGCGTGCCACGCCCTCGCGGACGATCTGATAGGACGGCCACTGGGTGACATCGACGCCTTTCAGTTTCACCTCACCAGCATCGGCGCGATAGGCGCCGGTGATGGTGTTGAACAGCGTCGTCTTGCCGGCGCCGTTCGGGCCGATCACGCCGATAATCTTTCCTTCCGGCACCTCGCAGACCATGTTGGACAATGCGTTGATGCCGCCGAACGTCTTGGTGACGCCGGTGAGTTGAAGCAGCGCGGTGCTCATGCTGCAGCCCTCCGGAAAGTAAGCGTTCGGATCAGCGAACGGTCGAGAATGCCCTGACGTCGCACCAGCAGCACCAGCACCAGCAGCGAGCCGAAGGCGGCAAGGCGCCAGTCGGCGATCGGCCGCAGGAATTCAGGCAGGAAGATCAAGAGAGTTGAGCCGACCAGCGAGCCCGGAGCGACGGTGGAACCGCCAAGGATGACGGCGAGCACGAATTCCACCGACCGTTCGAAGCCGAAATTCGCCGGTTCGATATAGACATTGTGATGCGCGAACAGGCCGCCGGAGATCGCGGCCACTGCTGCACCGGCGGCGAAAGCGCCGATCTTGGTGACGACCGTGTTGAGGCCGATCAGGCCGGCCGCGGTCTCGTCGTCATGCACTGCCTGCATTTCCAGCCAGACGCGCGAGCGCTCCAGCAGCATCACGGCGATCAGGATGCCGCCGGCCCACAGCCAGATATAGCCGACGCCCACATGCTGCATGCCGCGGAAGCCGCCGGAGCCGCCCATGGTGTCGAAATTCAGGAAGAAGCTGCGCACCATTTCGCCGAAGCCGACGGTGGCCATCGCGAGATAGATGCCTTTCAGCCGCAGCGCGGGGAAGGCGACGATGGCGCCCATGATGCCGGCGACGATGGCCGAGATCACCAGCGCGAGCGTCAGCGGCACATTCATCGTCACCGTGAGCCACGATGACAGATAGGCACCGATGCCCATGAAGGCGCCGTTGCCGAGCGACAGCTGGCCGGTGGCGAGAATGATATAGACGCTGAGCGCGCCGAGCAGGAGGACGCCGGATTCGGCGAGCAGGCTTGCGTAATAAGTCGACATCAGACGCGCTGCCCCTGATCGGACCGCGCACCGCCGAGAAGGCCCTGCGGACGCAGCAAGAGAATGAGGATCATGAAGCCGTAGACCACGAAGTCGCGGATCTGCGAGCCGCCATAGGCCACCGTGAGCACTTCAGCGATGCCGATCAGCGGACCGGCAACGAGTGCGCCCCAGATGCGCGTGGTGCCGCCGATCACCATCACGGCAATGGCCTTGAGGCCGATCTCGACGCCAAGATAGGGCGTGATGGCGCCG
>CALRZK010000241.1:0-5822 GCA_943372615.1 Bradyrhizobium ivorense
CAAGGATGCCGAGCTCGCTATGTATCATTCCAAGCGCATCGGCGGCGATCGCATCGACGTCTACAAGCCGGCGATGCGCGCCCGCAAGACCGATCGCCTGACGCTGGAATCCGAACTGCGCCGCGCCATCGAGCGGCAGGAAATCACCATCCTGTATCAACCGATTGTCCGCCTCGAAGACCGCTCGATTGCCGGCTTCGAAGCGCTGGCCCGCTGGGATCACCCCAAGCTCGGCCGCATGTCGCCGGTGGAATTCATCGCCATCGCCGAAGAGATCGGCCTGATCATCGATCTCGGCATGTTCGTGCTCGACCAGACGGCCCGCCAGCTCGCGATCTGGCAGCGCGCCATGCGCGCCCGCGATCCGATCTTCGCCAGCGTGAACGTCTCGTCGCGCCAGCTACTCCGCCACGACCTGCTGCACGACATCCGCACCGTGCTGTCGCGCTCCTCGGTCGCCCGCGGCACGCTGAAGCTGGAGCTGACGGAGTCGCTGGTGATGGAGAACCCGGAACACGCCGCCCAGATGCTGCAGCGGATCCGCGAACTCGGCACCGGTCTCTCTCTGGACGATTTCGGCACCGGTCATTCGTCGCTGTCCTATCTGCAGCGTTTTCCGTTCGACACGCTGAAGATCGACCAGTCCTTCGTCCGCACCAATGGCCGCGGTGCCCGTCCGGTGATCCTGAAGTCGATCATTGCCATGGCGCACGACCTCGGCATGCATGTGGTCGCCGAAGGCGTGGAGACGGATTCCGATGCGGTGGAGCTGTATCAGCTCGGCTGCGAATACGCCCAGGGCTTCGCTTTCGGCGAGCCGATGGATGCCGATGCAGCGATGCGGCTGCTGACGGAAGAACGGCTGGAAACCGCGAGCTAAGCTCAGGACCGTAGGATGGGTTGAGCGAAGCGAAAACCCATCAGCCGAACGGTGCGTCGGGCTCCGCTGATGGGTTATCGCGCGGCCTTCGACCGCCGCTCAACCCATCCTACGTGAGCGTCCGATTTAGCAAATCCTTAATGGCGAACGGGTACCCCAAAACGCAGTCATCCGGCTGCCGGGGCCCGACGTGACCAGCATTGCTACTTCAGAAACGCAGCCTGCCTGTCTCTCCACGCGAAGCGCTGCCTTGCATCCGGCGCTGGTCATCATTGGTAGCATGGTGCTCGGCGCCGCCTATGCCGGCTATGCCGGCGAAGACGTCAACTGGGATTGGCAGAATTATCATCACTATAATGTCTGGGCGCTGCTGAACGGCCGCTACGACCACGATGTCGTCCCGCCCGGATTCCAGACCTATTTCAACTCCTATATCTATTTCCCCTGGTACTATCTGCGCGAAACGCTGCCGCCCATTGCCGCTGGCATGATCATGGGCGCGGTACATGGGCTCAATCTGGCGCTGATCTACTGGCTGGCACGTCGCCTGCTCAGCAGCGCCGCAAATGTGCTGACGATTGCCGCGATCCTGCTCTTGGCCGCATGCGGACCGATGACGCTGTCGGAGACCGGCACAAGCTTCGCCGATATCCTCACCGCAATTCCGATCATCGGCGGATTGCTGCTGATGCTGGCACGCGAAGATGTCGAGCCACGACACTACATTGCCGCCGGCCTTCTGGTCGGCCTCGCGCTTGGTCTGAAACTCACCAACATCGTCTTTGCGATCGGCCTTGGAGCAGCGGCGCTGGCGGCTGCGCGCCCGACACTGGCGATGCTCTATCTCGCCATCGGCGGCGCGATCGGCAGCTTGATCGGCGGCGGGGCCTGGGGATTGATGCTGTGGCGCGAATTCGGCAATCCGTTCTTCCCGCTGATGAACAGCATATTCCCTTCACCCGAATTGCCTGCCCTGACGATTCTCGATCGTCAGTTCATTCCACGCAGCTTTCTCGACGGGCTCGCTTATCCATTTTACTGGCTGATGGGGGACTATCGCAGCTCGGAATTCCCATTCCGCGACGCGCGCTTTGCGATCCTGATGCTGCTCATCCCCGTCGCGATCGCCGCACGTATCAAGGCGGGGCGTGCATTGTTTTCACGACGCGAATGGCAGCTGATGCTGTTCTTCGCCGTGTCCTATGCGGTGTGGCTGACCTTGTTTGCGATCCATCGCTATATCGTCGCACTCGAGCTGCTGACGGCACCGCTGATCGTGTTGGTGCTGGTTCGCTGCCTGGATGCGTTCGGCGCACCGACGTCTGGCCGAACCACCACATTTGCGAGCATCGCTATTGCCGTTGCAGCAGCTCTTTGGCTGCAACCTGCCGACTGGTGGCGGCGCCCGTGGTCGATGCCGTATCGACCTGCCATTCCAGCCGAACTATCGCAGCCTGCGACCTACCTTCTGCTCGACAAGCCGCTCGCCTTCATGGCGCCATTCCTGCCAGCCGGATCCCGTCTCTATCAAGTCGCCGATATCGCGCTGCCGATCCTGCCTGGCGGAAAGTTCGATCGCCGCATGCGCGATGCAATGAAGCAATCCCTGCCGGGCGGCGTCTGGGAGATGCATATCAAGGGACGCGCCCCGCACAGCGAAAAGCTGGCGCCTTATGGGCTGATGGTCGATAGCTCGCGATCATGCGTTGAGATCGAAGGCCCGCAGTTGGCGACAGTGAATATCGCCTGCCCGCTGGTCGTCGGTCAGCGCTGACGTCAGGCGTGACCAGCTTCAGCTGACAGCGTGCCAGGCGCCACGCCGATCTTCTGCAGCGCGCGCATATATTTCTCGTCGATATCGGTGCCGAAGA
The DNA here is from genome assembly GCA_943372615.1 of Bradyrhizobium ivorense. Classification (GTDB taxonomy): domain Bacteria; phylum Pseudomonadota; class Alphaproteobacteria; order Rhizobiales; family Xanthobacteraceae; genus Tardiphaga; species Tardiphaga ivorense_A. Next base: position 2,752 of record CALRZK010000241.1, read on the forward strand.
TCAGTTCATCATCGGCGGCACAATGCAGCCAGCCATTGCCCTGGATCTCGTCCTCGAGCTGGCCCGGTGCCCAGCCGGCATAACCGAGCGCGAGAATAGCATGCTTCGGACCGCCGCCATTGGCGATGGCGCGCAGGATGTCCACGGTCGCCGTCAGGCAGATGCCGTCATCGATGGGCAGCGTTGCGTCATCGATGAAGAAATCGCTGGAATGCAGCACGAAGCCGCGGCCGGTCTCCACCGGGCCGCCCTTCAGCACTTTCATGCTTTCGGCGCTTTCCGGGAGCTTGATATTGTCGGCATCGTCGATGATGTCGAGCTGTGCGAGAAGCTCGGGAAAATCGATGCTGCCGGCCCGGCGATTGACGATAATCCCCATGGCGCCTTCAGACGAATGCGCGCAGACATAAATCACCGAGCGGGCGAAGCGCTCGTCATCCATCACCGGCATCGCAATGAGGAGCTGGCCATCGAGATAGCTGCCAGCAGCATCCACGGCGCCAAGCTCGGCGGTGCGGGGCTTGGCGGGGCTCTTGCGGCTTCGCTTGCGAGTGGGTTCCATCAGCAAGGCGCTCTCATGTTATTCGGTCATCCTGATATCGACCTCATCTGCTGTCAATCAACCTTGGCGGCGCTGTGAGACGGCATCACAAGCAGTTCAATAGCTTAAGTTAGGTTTGGGGTTATGACAGGCTACCCCATTAAGGACGTCTGATGATCGTTTCGGTTCCGCATCACATTGTCGCTGCCTGCGCCGTCGGGCTCCTGCTGGCTTCCGCGGCGCATGCCGACGACGCGTCGCCATGGCAGACCGACAGTCATTCGCAGATCAGGCTTGTGGCAGGCTCGCGTAGCGGACCGGTGATGCTCGGCGGGATTGCAATCCAGTTGCAGCCTGGCTGGCACACTTATTGGCGCAATCCCGGCGATTCCGGCGTGCCGCCGCGCTTCGATTTCTCGAAATCCGACAATCTGGACAGTGTCACAATTCTCTGGCCTGCCCCGGTGAAGTTCGACGATGGCGCCGGCGGCGAGTCGCTGGGCTATGAAAAACAGGTGCTGCTGCCCATGCGTGTGGTGGCCAAGGATGCCGGCAAGCCGGTGGTGGTGCGGGCTGCGATCTCTTATGCCGTGTGCGAAAAGATCTGCATCCCGGTGGAGGCCAATGCCGAACTCGCTTTTACGAGTGTCGCCTCCACCGAGGATGGTGCGTTGACGGCGGCTCTCGATACCGTCCCCAAGCCGGTCGGTCTCGGTGAAGGCAGCCCGTTCACCGTCCGCGAGGTGAAGCGGGAAGGTAAGAATGTATTGGTCGATGTGACTGCTCCCGACGGCAAGGTGCCGAATCTTTATGTCGAGGGGCCGACAGCGGACTGGGCACTTCCGATCCCCAAGCTCGACAAGCACAGCCCTCCGGGTGTGAAGCGATTCAGTTTTGAACTCGACGGCCTGCCGTCCGGTGCCACCGCGGATGGGGCAGCGCTGAAGTTGACGCTGGTGTGGACCGACAAGGCCTACGAGTACAATGTGACGCTGCCCGCGGCTCACTGAGGGCCGGCATGGTTGCAAACCGATCGACCTGAAGCCAGGGCTGCCACCCGAAATTAACGTCTCCCTGTTACGCGAACCCCTCGTCGCCTTTCTGCGACCGAGGAGCCCGTCGTGGCCGTGATGGACGCTGACCCCGCACAATCGACGCCGCCGGCAGGGCTCTTGGCCCGACTCCGCGGACTGTTCTCTGGCTCCGGCGAAGCCTCGCTAACGCGCCGGCTGGCCGGCACCATCTTTCTCATTCGTGTGATCTCCGCCGGCCTCGCTTATTTCTCGCAGATCCTGCTGGCACGCTGGATGGGCTCCGGCGATTACGGCATCTATGTCTATGTCTGGACCTGGGTGCTGCTGCTCGGCTCGATGCTGGATTTCGGCATCGCCGCCTCCGCGCAAAAAATCATTCCGGAATATCGCCTGAGCGGCGATCACGCGCTGCTGCGCGGCTTCCTGTCCGGCAGCCGCTGGATGACGGGCCTCGTCTCAGGCGTCATCGCGCTATTGCTCGCCGGCCTCGTGAAACTGCTGTCGCCCTGGATCGACGCCAATACCGTTGTGCCACTCTATCTCGGCTGCCTGACGCTGCCGGCTTTCGTCGTCGCCAATACCCAGGACGGTATCGCCCGCTCGCATGACTGGATGCGGCTTGGCCTGATGCCGCAATTCATCGTACGGCAGGGCCTGATCATAGGCTTCACCGCCGGCGCCTTTGCGCTTGGCCTGCAGCTCGGCGCCGTCGTTGCGATGGGAGCCAGCGCTGCGGCGGTGTGGCTTGCAATGATCGGACAGATGATCGTGCTGAACCGGCGGCTCGGCGCCCATGTGGAAGCCGGCCCGAAAGCGCACGACTATCGCGGCTGGCTGAAAGTCTCGCTACCGATCCTGCTGGTCGAGAGCTTCTATCTGCTGCTGTCATATACCGACGTGCTGGTGCTCGAACGGTTTGTGTCTTCCGAGGAAGTCGGCGTCTATTTTGCCGTGGTGAAGACACTCGCGCTGGTGTCATTCATCCATTATGCGATGTCGGCTACCACGGCGCACCGTTTCACTGAGTATCACGCCACCGGCGACAAGGAGCGCCTCGCGGCTTACGTGATGCATTCCATCAAATGGACGTTCTGGCCGTCGCTCGCGGCAACGCTGGTGCTGCTGGCGTTCGGTAAGCCGTTGCTGTGGCTGTTCGGGCCGCAATTTACAGCCGGCTACGACATCATGTTCATCGCCGCGATCGGCCTCGTGGTGCGTGCGGCGATCGGGCCGATGGAGCGATTGTTGAACATGCTCGGTCATCAGAACGCGTGCGCACTGGCTTATGCGTCAGCCTTCGTGATGAATTTAGTGCTGTGCCTGCTGCTGATCCCGCATTTCGGCGGCCATGGCGCGGCAGCGGCCACATCGATTGCACTGACGTTTGAGACGGTGCTGTTGTTCTGGATCGTGCGCAGCCGATTGGGGCTGCATGTACTGGCGTTCGGGAAACGCTCCTCTTAACCTCTCCCCGCATCTTGCGCGGGGAGAGGTCG
>CALRZK010000242.1:0-5818 GCA_943372615.1 Bradyrhizobium ivorense
GGGCGGAAGGTCGCAGATCTCGACGTTATGCTCTTCGAGAAATTCGAGCACTAACTTCTCAACCACGTCGATCGGCAGATTGAACTTGTCGGGACGCGCCAGGCCAATCACGACTTCGAGGACCGCGATCGGCGATGTCAGGCGCTGCTTTGCGCCACTCAGCGCACCGGCGATGCGCTCCGCTTCCGGCTCGCCGGATAGCATGGCGATGACGGCGCAAGCATCGACGAACATCAGTCTGCTTCCCACATCTCGTTAAAGGCCTCACGCGGCAACGGCCGCTTCGCCGTCTCGCCAAGTACGACGCCATATTTCTCACGCAACCGCGCTGCCGTCTCTAGCGGGGTCTCGCTGTTGCGCCGCCGCTCGATTGCCTCGGTCATGGCGATCACAATGGCGTCGGTGATGCTAACGCCCGCCAATTTGGCAAACTCGCGCGTCAAAGCGTCGGCCTCCGGATTGTTGACATTGATGGGCACCTCGCCCTCCATGTAGATACTTCCACCGACCCGTGTAGATAGCATCTTTTTCCGTCTGACGATAGGTCGGCCGTCGGGATCACCTCCGTGAGAAGCCGCCATGCGACAGATTACGTTGACGCCGGCCTTCGCGCCTCTAGGCTGGCTACCAAGCAAAAACATTACAAAGAGGAAATGCCTATGGCTCGCGTGAAGTTCGGCGCCTTTCTTGCCCCGCATCATCCCATCGGCGAACATCCGATGCTGCAATTCCGGCGCGATCTCGATCTGGTCGAGCAGCTGGATTCCCTCGGCTATGACGAATTCTGGTGCGGCGAGCATCATTCCTCCGGCTGGGAGATGATCGCTTCGCCGGAGATGTTTCTGGCCGCTGCTGGCGAGCGCACCAAGCGGATCCGGCTCGGCACTGGCGTGATCTCGTTGCCCTATCACCATCCCTTCAACGTCGCCCAGCGCATGGTGCAGCTCGACCACATGACCGGCGGGCGCGCGATCTTCGGCTCTGGCCCTGGTGCGCTGGCTTCCGATGCGCATACGCTCGGCATAGATCCCATGACCCAGCGCGACCGTCAGGACGAGGCGATCGACATCATCCGCCGGCTATTTAGGGGCGAGCGCGTCACCGCCAAGAGCGACTGGTTCACGATGAACGACGCGGCACTGCAGATCCTGCCGCTGCAGGAGGAGTTGCCTTTCGTGGTGGCATCGCAGATCTCGCCGTCGGGCATGACGCTGGCCGGCAAATACGGCATCGGCATCATTTCGCTGGGCTCGATGTCCACCCAGGGGCTGATGGCACTGCCGACCCAATGGGGCTTTGCGGAAGATGCCGCCAAGAAACATGGCACCACCGTGGACCGCGCGAACTGGCGCGTGCTGCTGAGCTGGCACATCGCCGAAACGCGCGAACAGGCAGCACGCGAGGCCGGACCGGGCCTGATGCGCTGGCACAACGAATATACGGTGAAAACGCTGCAGCGGCCGGGCGTGCTGCCGTTCTCGTCGCCCGAGGACGCGGTGGAGAAGACAGCCGGTGGTGAGAATGCGGCGTCCACGATCGGTACGCCCGATGATCTCATCAGGACCATCAAGAACCTGATGCAGGTGTCAGGCGGTGTCGGCACCATCATCGGCTTCGTGCATGACTGGGCCAATCCCGAGAACACGCGGCGCAGCTGGGACATGGTGGCGCGCTACGTGGTTCCGGAGATCAACGGCTATATCAGCGCGCTCCGGAAATCGCAGACCTATGTGATCGAAAACCGCGAAGTGTTCGAACGCGCCGGCCAGGCTGTGATGGCGAAAATCATGCAGAACGACAAAGCGGCCGCCGCACTGCCATTGACCGGACCGGGACGCGTAGCGATCCCGACGGTGAATGCACCGGATTTGCGTACGAAAGGGTGAAGTAGACTACGCCGCCCTCATCCTGAGGAGCGGTCGTCTTCGACCGCGTCTCGAAGGATGGTCGCACGCTCCGCGTCAGGCCAGCTCATGGTTCGAGACGCGCGCAAGATGCGCGCTCCTCACCATGAGGGGCGGAGTTGGACTGCAGACTTTCACTTCCGGTAATATTCCTGCACCGTCTCCCACGCAGCCGTCTGCAGAAATGCCGCCGTCTCTGCATCCAGACTGCCCAGATAAGGATTGCCCACCGGCGACTTGCCCGTCAGTGCCGTAAACACCACGCAGGACGCCAGATAGGTGCCGGCCATGCTCGGATGGCGCTTGTCGGGCTGATACAGATTGAGTTCGGGCTGCTTCGTCCTCACCTTCGCAAAGGCCAGACCTGCCGGAATGACCAGCGCGTCATTGGCATTGCCGGCCACCGTATAGGCTTCGGCCAGCTCCGCTGTCATTTCAGGCTTGTCGAGATAGGCCCATGACATAAAAAAGATCGGCTTTGCCCCATGGGCACGCACGATGTCCGCGTCCTTCTTCGCATAGTCGGTGAAGACCGATTTCAGCTTCGGATGGATCGGACACTGACTGCAATCCATCAGGATCGCCGCATCGAACAGCTTGTCGCGCTTGTTGAAGACAATGTTGTTATTGTCGTCGAACGAATAGGAAGCGATGGCATTGGGGCGGAAATAACTTTCGACATCGTGCCATTCGAAGCCGGAGCCGCCGATGGTCACGGAGGTCGCCTGATAGCTCGACCTGTTGGCGGGATCCGCCGCACGTATCATCGCCAGCACATGGCTATGCATGCTGTTGTTGAAATAGAAGAAGCTGTTGCCGATGAAGATCTCGGTCCTGGGGAAATCCGGACCGAGCGTCGTGATCTTCGGCTTGGTCTGCGCCCAAGACGAATGGACGTAGAATGTCACAGCCATCAAGGCCGCGATGGCAATGCGGATCAGAATAGACATACCCGTCTCCTTTCGAGCGAGACGCTCAGTGATTGTCCGTCCCGAACATCTGCCGCATGCCGACATAGCCGGCCTGCTGCTGGCTCCAGTTTCGGCCGCCGATGACGCCACCATCGACCACGAGATCGGTCCCGTTCACGAAACTCGACTCGTCGCTGGCGAAGAACACGGCGGCATTGGCGATATCGTCGGGCAGGCCGGCACGCGGGATCGGCTGTGCGGCCTTGAACACCTCGCGCATCTTTGCAGCAGTGTTGTCAGCGGCTTCCACGGACAGGCCGAGCGCCTTGCCGAAAATGCCGGTGGCGATGGCGCCGGGCGAGATGCTGTTGACGCGCACACCGCTCTCGCCAAGCTCCATGGCCACACACTTCGTCAGATGGATCACCGCCGCTTTGGCGGCGCCATAGACCACCGAGGACGAATAGCCGGCGAGATGGCCGGCGATGCTCCCATTATTGATGATGCTGCCCGAACCCTGTTTCTTCATATGCGGTGCGGCGTGCTTCATGCCGAGCATGACACTGCGGACCAGGGTCGCCATCGCGGCATCGAAGCGATCGACATCGAGGCCCTCGATGCCGCCGGTCTGGGCGGGGCCGCCGGCATTGTTGAACAGGCAATCGATGCGGCCGAAATGATCGACGGCGAGCGAGATGAGCGCCTTCATCTGCGCTTCCTCGGTGACGTCGGTCTGCAGGAAGCGGCAATTGGCGCCGAGCTGTTTCGCAAGTGCCTCGCCCTCAGCCGCGCGGCGACCGGCGATCACGATCTTCGCGCCTTCGGCCACGAAAATCTCGGCGGTGCGCAGACCGATGCCGCTGGTCGCTCCGGTGATGACCGCGACCTTGTTATCCAGACGTCCCATGAACGCTTCCCCGTTTTGATTTTATGGGAAGCATTTGACGCCGGAGCTTGGCTCAAGCGCAAGGCGTAATTCCGCAATGGTGATCAACGAGGCGCGAGCGGGCGCTATTTCACCCGCAGTGGCCTGTTCATCAATTCGGCCGGCTCCGGCATCCGCATCTGTACGCCAGCCATGATCGGCGCATCGCGATAATGCCGCACACCGTTCAGATCGAGCACGAAGAGCGGCTGGTGATTGAGCAATTGCACATCTTCCACCATCGCCATGCGGCGATTGTCGAGCAGCCACCAGCGGCCATCGAGACGGATCGATGTGACTGCGTGGTCCTCCTGTCGCAGCGTGTCGCGCAGGATGACGATGCGCAGATCGCTGCTGGCAACACCGGCAGCGCGCAAGGCGACGAATTTGGCGATCGCATAATCCTCGCAGTCGCCTGCTCCGGTGGTCAAGAAAGCCAGCGGCGCACGCCAGACATCGGTCTCGCCATAGAGTGCGAGATCATCGCCGGGACGAACGGCAAGATTGATGGCGCGGTTGATCTCGCCGGCGCGGGCGCGACCTTCCCTGGCCTTGCCAGCATCGATCATCGCAAGGAACTTCTTCGCGGCAGGCGATGCACATTTGCTGCGATCTTCCTCGCACAGCGCGAGGACCAGCATCTCGTCATCGATCTGGCGCTCCACGCTGCGCCATTTCTCGCTGAGCGCATTGTCGTCCGGCAAGATCGTTGCCGACCGGGAGAATGGCTCGAAGGCACGCAACATGTCCGACGGTTGGAATGGCATCATGGGCGCGGCACTGGCGCCGGCGGCCGCGGCAGTCAGTCCGCACGCAAATACGGCTACGCGCATCCTGCGCGAAAATGCACCATCAAACATCTGAAACGCCCCGTCCGTCCGGGTCATCGGCGAGCCCCCGCTCGCACGTGTCCGGATCATTGATGCGGGCAGCATGGGCGCGGGTGTTTGCCGCCTCGTTAAATGCGGGCCGAGGCCCGGCGGTTTCACCAAACGGGGCTAAGTCGGCCTCTCGCATTTAGTGACAATTTGAACGATCGCGAGCCTGGGCCGGACGGTCTTACCGGCAGCGTTTCGTTCCGGCGCGCCAGGTGTTCCGAAAACGGAACCGCGACATCCGGCTGCAATCAGGGTTAACGGGAAATTACCTTTTGGATCAATCGCCTAATGGCGCCAAAAGTACCGTCGACCCGCCGTTTAAAGACTTGCGTGCGCGTCCACTTTCGCATTGCACCCCTTGGTGGTATGCATGGCTTAATCCTTAGTAAATTCTTAATGATGAGCGCGGCTTTTGAACTACGCTGGCTTTTTCGATTTCGGGATGTTCGGGAACTCATCCAGTGTCGATGAGAGCGCTAGCATTGCTGCGACACCCACGCCTGCCTCCGCCATCATCATCGAGGATGCACAACTGCTGTTCGGCGGCGACTTCGCACGCCGCGGCGCCGATCTCGTTCTGTCAAAGGACGGTCATGATCATGTTGTCGCCGATTATTTCAAAGGCGCGCAGCGCAAGGCGCTGAGTTCGCCGGATGGCGCGACACTTTCGCCGGATCTCGTCAAAGCACTGGTTGGCGAAGTGCAGCTGGCCCAGGCCGGCGGTGCTGCAGCTGGCGCCGCGCAGGTGATCGGTAGCGTCAGCAAGTTGGCCGGTTCTGCCACCGCCATCCGTAACGGCGTGTCGGTGATGCTGAATGTCGGCGACAATGTCCAGAAAGGGGATGTCGTCCAGGCAGGTGCGGATTCCTCGCTGACCCTGACATTTATCGACGGCACCGTGTTCGGCCTCTCGGCCAATGCGCGCATGGTGCTGAACGAGATGGTCTATGATCCGCAAGGATCGTCGAATTCCTCGCTGCTCAGCCTCATTCAAGGCACCATCACCTTCGTCGCCGGCGAGACCGCCCATAACGGCAATATGCGCGTCGATACGCCGGTGGCGACCATGGGCATCCGCGGCACCGCGGTGCTGGTGGAAATCGGTTTCGAAGTGCCCGGCCAGGGCAGCGCGCCACCGGTGAAGTTCCAGGTGCTGGTGGAGCCGAACGGCCGTACCGGCTCCTATGTGCTGTACAACAA
>CALRZK010000243.1:0-5802 GCA_943372615.1 Bradyrhizobium ivorense
GTTGATCATGATGTCTTCCTGCTTGACGCCCTTCGACTTCAAGTAGGCTTCCAGGATCTTGTTGGTGGTGCGCGGATAGACATAGTCGGTGCCGGCCAGCACCCAGCGCTTCACCTTCTCGTCCTTCATCAGATAATCGACGGCTGGGATCGCCTGCTGGTTCGGAGCGGCACCGGTGTAGAACACGTTGCGCTCGGACTCTTCGCCCTCATATTGGACGGGGTAGAACAGGATGTTGTTCAGCTCCTTGAAGACGGGGAGCACGGACTTGCGGGACACCGAGGTCCAGCAGCCAAACACCACGGCGACCTTGTCCTTGGTGATCAGCTCGCGGGCCTTTTCGGCGAACAGAGGCCAGTTCGAGGCGGGATCGACCACGACGGCTTCGAGCTTCTTGCCGAGCACGCCGCCCTTCTTGTTCTGCTCATCGATCATAAACAGGACGGTGTCCTTCAGCGTGGTCTCGGAAATCGCCATGGTGCCGGACAGCGAGTGCAACACACCGACCTTGATGGTGTCGTCGGCAGCCTGGGCTGCGGACACAGCCGACAGGCCGAGCGCCAGACCAGCGGCGGCAGCCATGACGCTGCGCCGGGATAGCGGCTTGGAAAATGGATTGGTGAAGTGGCGGATCATATGCGGTCTCTCCCTGGACGCAGACGAATTCACTGCGAACGGCCCCACGGCCGGACATCCAAGGAATCGCAAGAAGTGTGCCAGCGACCTTTTGCTCGTTAAGTTATTGGGAAGTCTGCATCATTTTAAATCGTTGTCATGACCACAAAAACGGCTGGCTTATTTTGTGTGCAAATTTTTTGATCACCGTCACGGCAAACAGGTCAAAATGAGTGCAGAAGTCTGCCTCTGGCTAAATTTCTCGCAGCGGCATTTTGTCATCGTTCAGGCGACTGCAGGTTTCACCTTGAATAAGCCTGGATCGTGTTCCATATGATCCCACACGACCTTGAGAATCATCGGGTCTTTGCGAGCCGCGTGTTCTGATCCCGCCTCACTCTGACATTCCAGAGCACCAGCGGTTTCTGGCTTGCCTCTTCAGCTAACCAGAATGACGCCCCAAACACGCGGGTGTCACCAAGACACACTGCGTGCGCCTCTGATCATGCCGCTCCGGCATATCGGCAGGGCGCGATACGCCTTTATGGAAAGACACATCTTTTGACCACCTTTCAGGAATTCGGCCTTGCTGATCCCATTACCCGTGCGCTCAAGGAAGAAAACTACACCACGCCGACCCCGATCCAGGCCCAGACCATCCCGATTGCCATCACCGGCAAGGACGTGATCGGTATCGCCCAGACCGGCACCGGCAAGACCGCCTCTTTCGCACTTCCCATTCTGCATCGCCTGCTCGAACACCGCGTCAAGCCGCAGCCCAAGACCTGCCGCGTGCTGGTGCTGAGCCCGACCCGCGAACTGTCCGGCCAGATCCTCGACTCGTTCAACGCCTATGGTCGCCACATGAACCTGTCGTCGGCGCTGGCCATCGGCGGCGTGCCGATGGGCCGCCAGGTGCGTTCGCTGATGCAGGGCGTGGACGTCCTCGTCGCGACCCCGGGCCGCCTGCTCGACCTCGTGCAGGGCAATGCGCTCAAGCTCAACATGGTGGAATTCCTCGTCCTCGACGAGGCCGACCGCATGCTGGACATGGGCTTCATCAACGACATCCGTAAGGTCGTCGCGAAACTCCCGATCAAGCGCCAGACGCTGTTTTTCTCGGCCACCATGCCGAAGGACATCGCCGATCTCGCCGAGCACATGCTGAAGGATCCGGCCCGCGTGGCCGTGACCCCGGTGTCCTCGACCGTCGAGCGCATCTCGCAGAAGATCCTGCTGGTCGATCATTCGGCCAAGCCCTCGATCCTGGCGCAGATCCTCAAGACCGAGCAGGTCAACCGCGCACTGGTGTTCACCCGCACCAAGCACGGCGCCGATAAGGTCGTGAAGAATCTGGAGCGCGTCGGCATCCCGGCCGCCGCCATCCATGGCAACAAGTCGCAGAACCACCGCGAGCGCACGCTCGCCATGTTCCGCTCCGGTGAAGTCCGCACCCTGGTGGCCACCGACATCGCCGCCCGCGGCATCGACGTCGATGGCGTGACCCATGTCGTCAATTTCGACCTGCCGAACGTGCCGGAAACTTATGTGCACCGCATCGGCCGTACCGCCCGTGCAGGCGCCGAAGGCATTGCAATCTCGCTTTGCGCGGGCGAGGAAATGGCGTATCTGCGCGATATCGAAAAACTGATCCGCGTTGCGCTTCCGAAGGAAGATCGTCGCACCCCCGGCAAGAATGACGTGGGTCCGCCGCCCTCCCAGAACCGTGGCGGTCAGCGCAACGGTCGCCCCGCCCAGCACGCCCATCGTCAGGATGGCGGCCCCGGCAACAAGAATTCTTCGCGTAACCGTCGTCGTGGCCCCGGTGGCAATGGCGGTGCAGCGCACCAGAACCGCGATCACGCGCGGGGTGAAAACCCAAGGCACGAGAACGCAAGGAATGAGAACGTAAGGCATGAAAATGCACGGCACGAGTCGAAGCCGCGTCCCGCCCAGCAGGGTGGCGCAGGCGCCAAGGAAGGAAGCATGCAGGGCGTTGCCTTCCTTCATCGGCCGAGCCGCCCGAATTCCAACACTTCCAATCCCAACCGCAACCAGCGTCAGCGCTAACCGCCGACCGATCTGGAGCTAATGAATGGCAAAAGAAGAGCTGATCCAGTTCGAAGGACTGGTGACCGAAATCCTTCCTGATGCACGCTATCGCGTGCAGCTCGACGCCGGACACGAAATCATTGCCTACACCGCGGGCAAGATGAAGAAGAACCGCATCAAAACCCTCGCGGGTGACCGCGTGACGATCGAAATGTCGCCCTATGATCTGGAAAAGGGCCGGCTGATCTTCCGTCACAAGGACGAGCGTCCGGGTGGCGGTCCGCCGCGCTCAGGCCCGCCGCGTGGCAATTTCCGCCGCCGCTAAGCGCCCAGCCTATTTATTTCTGTCGACAGTTCTGATCTCGATATCGACCTTCGCCGCGCATGATCCACTCGTCATGCGCGGGACCGGGGGCGAATTCGCTTATTCGTATACTATCAAAAAATCGTGCGCGGCTGGATTGTCTTAGGGAATAGCTTCCCTTAATGTAACCCTATCGATTTTCGGCCGGACGACTTCTCTATACCCCGGTGCAGCCGGTCTAGACTGACGACCCTTCCAAAAATTCGATGCCAACCAACCTGCGTCCAGGACGTGGGTTACTACTACTGTATTGAGAAGGGACTACCTCGTGAGCATGGGAACCGTGAAGTGGTTTAACGCCACCAAGGGCTTCGGCTTCATTCAGCCTGACGAAGGCGGGAACGATGTGTTCGTGCACATCAGCGCCGTCGAACGCGCTGGCCTCGGCACGCTGCGTGAAGGCCAGAAGATCAGCTACGAAATCGTTGCTGATCGCCGTTCGGGCAAGTCGTCTGCGGATAACCTCCGCGCTGCCGGCTAACGATTTTCTGCAAGCGACTGCTTGCAGATGATCGTGCAAAATTTGAAAGGCCGCGTCCCCGGACGCGGCCTTTCTTGTTTCAAGAACGCTTTACGCATCATGCCCGTTGGGCTGCGATCAGCCGCCGCTCGGCGTGCAGGTCGCCCCCAGCATCACGCAAGTCATCTGCCGCGGCTTTGTAAAAGCTTTCTCGGTCGCCGTGACACCCGCTTTGGGCAAGACCCAGCCAATCGTCGGCACATAGTCATAGGCGACGTCGCCGACGATCAGATACTGGTTCGCCAGCCAGTTGCCCGTCGAATCCTTGCCGACAAGGCCCGCCGGCACGGAATAAGGCGAATTCTTCTTCAGAGGTGCCGTGCCGCGGCTCCACACTACTTTGGCCGTTTTGGTGTCAGGGTCGAGATAGACCTGATGGATCGTCGTCTTCAACTTGCTCTTGTCGTAAGGCGTCACCATCGCGCCGGCGATCGCGAAGAAGTTTGTGACGTCGCTTTCCTGCACTGCTGTATAGCGGGAAGTCAGATCCGAGACCATTTGAGCGACCTGGCTGGTCTTGCGATCGATCGCGAAATAATTTGCCACGTCGGTGATGCCGAACAACATCAGCAGCAGCAATGGCACGATCATCGCGAATTCGATGGCAGCAATACCACTGTCGTCGCGCCGCAGAGCTGCAGCGCGGCTTTGGATCTTTCGCAGATTGGCGAACATGCGCATCTCGTGATCCCTGCCGTTACTGCGGACCGAGCGCAGCTGTAGCTGCGAGCAGACGCTTGTTCGTTGCGGTCCCGCGGTCGATATTCGCGATATTGTAGCCCAGCCCCGTCACATAAAGCGGCCACTGATAAAAGGCGCGTACGACCACCGTCTTGTTGCTGGGCGAACTCGGTGAATAGACCGGCGGCTGATAGACGAAACCATTCGAAATATATTTGCCGCTTGAATCGATTGGATCGCTGATCGTGATGGCTGCCCCTGGATCGTAGGAACGCACGTCGATGTCGAGCTTCGTACAATCCAACAGCATCGAGACGCGGCTGCAGATCGCTGATTTGAAATCGGCAGCGCTTGTGGTCTGGCTGGTATAGACGAGGCGCGCGCCATCCTCGACGCCGGTTTCGAGCACCTGCCCGGCCATGAATGTCATGCCGGTTTCAATGACGGCGAAGATCAACGCAAAGAACATCGGCGCGATCATCGCAAACTCGACCGCCGCTGAACCGTCCTGGCTTCGACGGAACGCACGCAATCGCTTTGTGACCATGGCAAAGGATATGATCGGTATCAGCATCAGCGAAATCCGGACGGAGATGGAAATATCTACCGTCAGGCTGTACCGAAAACTGATTGTAGAAGTGTTTCGCCGGATCGTGACAAAGTGGGCAGATCGATTAACGATGCATTAACCACGATGACATGCCCGCCTCGCAGCCGCAGTTTTCATGCGGCTGTAAAGGCTCGATCGGACTAATTCGCCCTGCCGGTCGTGCCGGGTGCGCCTGTGGCCGCGCCTATTCCCGCGGCCTGGCTACCAATGGCGCCGGCCTGCTCCATCGTGGTCTTGAAATAGGTCTCGGCATCGCCCAGCGTGACGCGGCGCGCGCATTCAGGCGTGCAGCTATAGGACTCGCGAAGCGTGCCACGATAGACGGTGACGACCTTGTCGGTCGGCCCCGCGACCTGAACGATGCGATCCATGAGCACGGCGCCGGTGCGATCGAGGGCGATCACATTGGTGGCGCCATAACCTTTACCCGTGACCACGACCATACCGCCTGGCTGCAGCGTGACGTCGGCGATCAGGGGATTGCCAATCACGATGGTGGCAATCTTTTCCGGGAATTTGACGAGCTTTGCCTGATCGACATTGACCGAGATCATGTCATCGGCAGCAGCCGGAAGGCCGGCTACGGGGAAAAGAACGAGACCGGCGACCAGCGCCCGCATCGTGAAGACCGCTGAGGCGCGGTTACGCAACGAAAGAAACGACATCCTGTACTCCGGGACGATACGAGCCGGCCTAAGCAGATACGCAGCGGTGCCGGCGCCCGACATGGCAAATGTGCCGTTAATTGGTGAAGGAACAGGTAACGGCGGTATCGATCGCGGCATCCAGAAACGACGAAGCCCGGCGCAGGAGCCGGGCTCGGTCACGCAATTGCTAGCCGGTTACTGCTTGGTCGCCGAACTCAACTGCCTGAAAGGATAAGCCAACTGGCCGCCGATCTCCTTGGGCAATGGCTCGCCATCGACACCATAATTATCCGGCAATACACCTTCCGGCATC
>CALRZK010000244.1:0-5777 GCA_943372615.1 Bradyrhizobium ivorense
CGCGCCATCTCACCGGTTTCTATGTTTCGCTGTCCTTTGGCGGCATGGTTGGCGGTTTGTTCGCCGGCTTGATCGCGCCTTACACTTTCTCTTGGATCGCCGAATACCCGATCCTTGTCGCTTTGGCAGTGCTCTGCCTGCCGTCCAGGGTTGGCCATTATGCGAACTGGCGCGGGCTGTACTGGCTGCTGCTGTTCATCGCTACCATCGCCCTGATCGCGCCGAGCTATACGACCGGCAAGCTGTTCACCTGGTTCGATACACAGCGCGTCTATGTCATTACCGGCGTTGCCATCGCTGCCATGATCGTGTCCCGTCTGCGCGCCAGCCGGCTCGAACTGCTCGCGATCACCGTGCTCGCGCTCGCTCTGATCCGCATCTATCCTGCCGATGACGGCCGCGTCGAAACGGTGCGCAGCTTCTTCGGCGTGCACAAGATCCAGGTGACGGCGAATGGCCAGTATCACGTGCTGCTGCACGGCACGACGATCCATGGCGCCGAGAAATATCTCAATGACGACGGCACGCCGGTTACAGGACGTCCGGAGCCGATCTCCTATTATTACAAGGATGGCGGCATGGGGCAGGCGATCTCGGCCGTGCGCGCGCGCAAGGGCGCGCCGCTGCGTGTCGCGGTCATCGGTCTCGGGTCTGGCTCACTGGTCTGCGCTCAAGCCTCCGGAGAAAACTGGAAGTTCTTCGAGATCGACCAGACCATGGTCGATACGGCAAGCGACCCGAAATATTTCAGCTACATCTCCAAGTGCCAGCCCGACATCAAGCCCGTCATCGGCGATGCGCGGCTGACTTTTACCAAGGAAGCTGACGGCGCCTACGATCTTATCATCGTCGATGCCTATTCATCGGACGCGATCCCGATCCATCTGGCGACGCAGGAGGCGATGGCGATCTACAAGGCCAAGCTGGCGCCGCAAGGTGCTGTCGTGATGCATGTCTCCAACCGCCATCTCGAATTGGCCAGTGTGGTGACAGGGATCGCGGATGCCAACGGGCTGAAGAGCTGGGTTTTCAGCGAGGATTCCGGCCGCGACGCCGATTACATTTTCTCGACCAATGTCGTGATTTCGGCGCGCAACGACGTGGATGTCGGCAACATTGCGCTGCCATCGTCGTCATGGACGCTGACGGCCGCGAAGCCTGACCAGCGGGTATGGACGGATGATTATTCCAACATCCTCGGCGCCGTGTGGCGCCGGTTGCGGGATGGCGATACCTGAGCGCGTTAGCGCTCAGGTCATGCTCGCTCAGTAATCGCCGAAGAAGCCGCGCTGGCGCGGGGCGTAATAAACCTGCGGCTGCTGGTAGCTGCGACCGTAGCCGCGGCTGGCGTAATATTGCTGCGTCTCGGCTTCGGTCATGCGGCGATAGCCGGGAGGGGCCGGGTACTGACGGCCATCATCGCCATCTGCCGGATAGATGTAGCGGTCGTCGCCACTTGGCTGCGCAGCCTGGCGGACGATGCGGCGATTGTTCGGCACCGCCTGCGGCGTGATCTCCATCGGATTGCCGTAAGCGTCGTAGGACGGCTCGGCAGTGGCCACTTCGCGGCGCGCCGCTGCGGCAGCATTCTTCGTCGGGCGCGGGTTGCGGGCGAGGGCGACCTGCGACGAACCGGTGAGATTGACGGTGGTGTTGAGCACGCCATCGGCTTTGACCATCGCGAACAGCGTGGCGGCATTGGCGCGCGACAGCCGCACGCAGCCATGGGAAGCCGGCGAGCCGAGGCGGTTTACTGAGTCGGTGCCGTGAATCGCGTGACCCTTCTTGGTGAAGAAGATCGCGTTCGGCATCGGCGCGTCGTCGAATTCCTTGGAGTAGTGATCCTCCTCCATGCGGAAGGTCTGGAAGCTGCCATTCGGCGTCTCATAGGAGGGGATGCCCGACGACACCGGCCAGCGATATTTCTCGACGCCGTCCTGAACGACGGTCATCGTCTGGCTGTCCTTGTCCACGGTGATGTTGATCTTGGCTTCGGCGCTGCCGCCGGCGGCGAGAACGGAGAGACCCACCAGGGTCATGACAAACGCACGCATGTTACCTTTTCGCCTCCGGGCTTTGCCCATTCGTTTTCTCGCCGTCCCGGTTCCAATATGCATCCGGGCCTGGCGCCTAGCTAGTGACAGTTTCGTGCATCCTTAACCGGTCGAGGTTCAAGCGGCAGGGATCACAGCGGGTTACCGAACCTGCTGCAATGCGGAATGCGCATTTCAACACTTTCCAATGGAACCGGTTCCGCTCTCACGACGTTTACATGTCACACAAGGATTGCGACCAAATCGCGCTGCGCGCGGGGGACCCATCATGAAAATTAAGACAGCTTCGATGCCGACCTATTTCTCGCTGAAGACCTCCTTGGCACTCGCCGCGACAGTGCTGGCATTGTCGGCGATCCCAAATTTCGCTCACGCCCAGGGCGTGTTCCGCGGTGCCGAGCAGGGCGCCAATCAGGGTGCGCGCGACGGTAATCGTGCCGCAGGTCCCATCGGCGGACTCGTGGGCGGTGCCGTTGGTCTTGGCGTCGGCGGTGCCGTGGGCGGCGTGAAGGGCGTGCTCGGCATTCCCGAAGGCCGCCGTCACCAGTGCCGCGGCTATTACAACCGTCACGGCAAGTTCCGCTGCTATCGCTAAGCGGAGCATTCCAAAACAAAACGGCCCGGACATTGTCCGGGCCGTTTTCGTTTCACGGTCACTTTTTCAGCTTGTAGCCGGTCTTGAAGATCCACCAGACGATGGTCATGCAGGCCACCAGGAAGATCAGTGTCATCGACACGCTCAGCTCGATGCTCACATCGGAGATTTCATAGAAGCTCCAGCGGAAGCCCGAGATCAGATAGACGATCGGATTGAGCAGCGTCACCGTGCGCCAGCCCGAAGGCAGCATGTTCACCGAATAGAAGCTGCCGCCCAGGAAGGTCAGCGGCGTCACCACCAGCAGCGGGATCGCCTGCAGCTTTTCAAAACTGTCGGCCCAGATGCCGATGATGAAGCCGAACAGGCTGAAGGTCACCGCCGTCATCACGAGAAAGGCCAGCATCCAGACGGGATGCATGATGTGCAGCGGCACGAACAGGCCGGCGGTGCCGAGAATGATCAGGCCGAGAATGATCGATTTTGTGGCGGCGGCGCCGACATAGCCGATCACCACTTCCAGCGCCGAGACCGGCGCCGAGAGCAGCTCATAGATCGTGCCGATGAATTTTGGAAAATAGATGCCAAAGGACGCATTGGCGATGCTCTGGGTCAGCACCGACAGCATCACGAGGCCCGGCACGATGAATGTGCCATAGCTGACGCCTTCAACATTGGCGATGCGCGAGCCGATGGCGGCGCCGAACACCACGAAATACAGCGAGGTGGAGATCACCGGCGAGACGATGCTCTGCAGCAGCGTGCGCCAGGTGCGTGCCATCTCGAACTTGTAGATGGCGGCGATAGCCCGGTAATTCATCTTACTTCCTCACCAGGCTGACGAAGATTTCTTCCAGCGAATTCTGCTGCGTGTCGAGATCGGCGAAGCGGATGCCATTCTCGCGCAGATCGCTCAGCAAGCTCGTGATGCCCGTGCGTTCGCTCTTGGTGTCGTAGGTGTAGATCAGCTCCATGCCGTCTTTGCCGAGTTCGAGATTGTAGGGCGCGAGCGAGGCCGGCACCGCATCGATCCTACTCTGCAGGTGCAACTTGAGGCGCTTCTTGCCGAATTGCTGCATCAGTTTGGCTTTGTCCTCGAGCAGGATGATCTCGCCCTTGTTGATGACGCCGACCCGGTCGGCCATCTCCTCGGCTTCCTCGATGTAATGCGTGGTGAGCAGCACGGTGACGCCGGCGGCGCGCAGCTCGCGCACCACCTCCCACATGCCCTTGCGCAGCTCCACATCGACGCCGGCGGTGGGCTCGTCGAGGAACAGCACCTGTGGCTCATGCGACAGCGCCTTCGCGATCATCACGCGCCGCTTCATGCCGCCGGAGAGCTCCATGATCTTGTTGTCTTTCTTCTCCCACAGCGAGAGGTCCTTGAGGATCTTCTCGATCAGCGCCGGGTTTTTCGGCTTGCCGAACAGGCCGCGGCTGAAGCTCACGGTGGCCCATACGGTCTCAAAGGAATCGGTGTGCAACTCCTGCGGCACCAGGCCGATCAGCGAGCGCGCCGCGCGATAGGAGGTCTGGGTGTCATGGCCATCCACCAGCACGCTGCCGGAGGTGGCATTGACGATGCCGCAGATGATCGAAATCAGCGTCGTCTTGCCGGCGCCATTGGGGCCGAGCAGCGCGAAGATCTCACCGCGGTTGATGTCGAGATCGATGCCCTTCAGCGCGGTAAAACCGGAGGCATAGCTCTTGGTGAGGCCTGATACGGATATGATGGGTGACATGCGGACATTCAGCGCGGAGGCAGTGGGAACTGTGCGGCGGGATGACACAGATAGGAACGCGTCTGCTCCGCCGCAATCACCGCAGAGAAGATTTTGCTGCTATTCGGCTGCGTGAGCGTGAGAGCGCAGTTCGACGAGGGCCACCATATAGGCCTCCAGATCGTCGGCGACCTCAGGATCGGCCTTCAACTCGGTGAGAGTGCGCGGCGGCGGAAGACGCCGGCCTTCCGATGCGACGCCTTCGGCGTAGAGCTGTAAGGCTTCAGGGGCGTTGCGCAGGGCCTCGTCAATGTCATCGCCAGCCGATGTGCAGCCGGGAAGGTCCGGAAACCAGACGCCGACGGCCAGATCCGGTCCTGCTTCTTCGATGATGGCGACATAGTGGGCCATAGCGAACCTCAATCAGGCGTCCAGCCTGCTCCCCTATAAATGGCACGAACCAGCCCTTTGCCCAAGTCCTTCTTGGGATGTGGGATAACGAGCGTTTGTCCTGTTTTGGGATGTTTGAAAACGTGATGGGAGCCGGAGACGCGTGTCTCGACCCAGCCTTCGCGTTCAAGACGTCGAATGATGTCGCGGCTATTCGTTAGCATCGCGGCTCCCCCAAGCGGAGAAAGCCTATCGCAGAAAGTGTAGTACGACCAGCTATCCCGCCGGTTCGTATTCGATCTCCGCGATCGTCGCGCCATCGGCCGCATCCGCAAAGGCTGGATCGGCACTCAGCTCGTCGATGGTCCGTGGCTTCGGCAGCGTGGTCGAGCCGTCGGCATTGACCCAGTTCTCCGCCACGTCTTCCAGCGTTTCGACGGCTTCGTCGATGGCTTCGTCCAGCGTGTCGCCGGAGGTGGCGAGGCCGGGGAGGTCGGGGAAGGTGACGCGGAAATGGCCGTCGTCATGCTTGCGGATGACTGCGAGATAGACCGGCATGATCAGGCTGCCCTCACGAAACTATCGACGACCTTCTTCTCGCCGGCCTTGTCGAAATCGATGGTGAGCTTGTTACCGTCGATCTTGGTGACATGGCCGTAGCCGAACTTCTCATGAAAAACGCGGTCATCGAGCGAGAACGCTGACTCGGTGCCCGTGGACTTGGCGACCAGTTCGCCTTCGATCACCATCGGCCGCTTGCGCGAAGCGCCGCCGCCAAAGGATGACTGGCTCTCGTTGAAACCGCCGCCGCTGCCGCCACGGCCACGCTGCTGCTGTGCGCGCTGCCAGCCTGGCGTCGAGTAGCTGGAACCAAAAGCTTCGAGATTGTCGAAACGCGACGAGCCATAGCCGCCGGCGCCGCCCCAACCGGAGCCGCCCTTGGATTCCGTGATCTCCACATTCGCCGCCGGCAGCTCATCCAGGAAGCGTGACGGGATCGTCGTGTTCCAGGTGCCG
>CALRZK010000245.1:0-5765 GCA_943372615.1 Bradyrhizobium ivorense
GAACGCGCCGGCGTGCAGGTCGTGTACGGCTTTCTCGAACTGAAGACGCACGCAAAACTGTCGCTGGTGGTGCGCCGCGAGGGCGGCGCGCTGACGACTTATGTTCACACGGGCACCGGCAATTATCATCCGGTGACTGCGCGCATCTATACCGACCTTTCTTACTTCACGTCCGATCCGATCATCGGCCGCGATGTCGCGCGCGTGTTCAACTATATCACCGGTTATGCCGAGCCGAGCGATATCGAGAAGATGGCGGTGTCGCCGCTGACGCTGCGCAAGCAGATCATCGATCACATCAAGGGCGAGGCGGAATTCGCACGCGCGGGCAAGCCAGGCGCGATCTGGCTCAAGATGAATGCGCTGGTCGATCCCGGCATCATCGACGCGCTCTATGACGCGTCGAAAGCCGGCGTCTCCATCGAACTCATCATCCGCGGTATCTGCTGCCTGCGGCCTGGCGTGCCCGGCCTGTCGGAGAATATCCGCGTCAAGTCGATCATTGGCCGTTTCCTCGAACATTGCCGCATCTATTGCTTCGGCATGGGCCATGGCCTGCCGAGCCCCAAGGCCGCGGTATATATCTCGTCGGCCGACATGATGCCGCGCAATCTCGACCGCCGTGTCGAAGTGCTGTGTCCGTTGCAGAACCCGACGGTGCATACCCAGGTGCTCGAACAGATCATGGTCGCGAATCTGAAGGACACCGAACAAAGCTGGCAATTGTTGCCCGATGGGTCGTCAACGCGTATGAAGGCCGCGAAGGGCGAGGAGCCCTTCAACGTGCATAATTACTTCATGACGAATCCGAGTCTGTCTGGCCGTGGAAAGTCGCTTGAGAAATCATCGCCGCGGCGGCTTACGCGCCGTTCCGAACGCCAGCAATCGTCGTAAGGAATTGATCACGTGGTAGCGCGCTCGCGCCAACGCGCCCAAAGCGTTGCGGTCATCGATATCGGCTCGAATTCCGTTCGTCTCGTCGTCTATGAATCCCTCGCCCGCAGCCTCGTCACCATCTTCAACGAGAAGGCGCTGTGCGGTCTCGGCCGCGAGGTGATGAGCACCGGCCTGCTCGCCAAGGATGCCGTCGACAAGGCCTTGCTCGCGCTGAAGCGTTTTCGCGCGTTGTGCAAGATCATGAAGGTCGGCCGGGTCTATGCCATCGCCACGGCCGCCGCGCGCGATGCCAGCAATGGTCCGGATTTTATTACAGCAGCTGAGAAGATCTGCGGCTGCGAGATCCAGATCATCTCCGGCCCGCGCGAAGCAAAACTCTCTGCGCTTGGTGTCATCTCTGGTGTGCACAAGCCGAATGGCCTCGTCGGCGATATGGGCGGCGGCTCGCTCGAATTGATCGATGTGCGTGGCAATTCGCTGCGGCAGGGCATTACGCTGCCGCTCGGCGGTCTTGCCTTGCAGGATGCGTCGAAGGATTCGCCGAAGCGCGCCGAGCGCATCATCGCCAAGGCCTTCGCCGAGGTGGAGCAGCTGAAGGCCTGCGAAGGCCGTAATTTCTATGCGGTCGGCGGCACATGGCGCGCGCTGGCGCGGCTGCACATCCTGCAGAGCGGCTATCCGCTCAAGGTGATGCACGGCTATACGATCTCGGCAGCCGATGCGCTCAGCTTCGTGCGCCGCGTTCGTCGCTTTGCAGCCGCCAATGTGCTCGCCGATATCGAGACGATTACCGAGGCACGCCAGCCTTTGCTGGTCTATGCCGCTATATTGCTCGAACACATCATCCGCATCGGCAAGCCCAAGGCGATCGTGTTCTCGACCTATGGCGTGCGCGAAGGGCTGCTCTACGAGATGCTGACGCCGGCGCAGCGCGCGCAGGATGGCCTCATGGGTGCTGCGCAGACCATGAACGAGCTCTATTCACGCTCGGCCAAGCATGCGCAGGAGCTGAGTAACTGGAGCGATCACTTCGCCCGTGTCGCCAGGCTGCAGGAGACCGACGAAGACAAGCGCCTGCGCCGCATCGCCTGCCTGCTGTCCGACATCGGCTGGCGCGTGCATCCCGATCATCGTGGCGAACAGACGCTGCATCTGATCACCAATGGCAATTTCGGCTCCGTCGATCACCACGGCCGCGCGTTCCTCGCGCTGTCGGTCTATTATCGCTATGCCGGTTTCAGCGCCGAGAACGAGCCGCCGGAAATCGTGCGAGCTTTGGTGACACCGGCACAGGTGGAACGCGCACGTTTACTTGGCGCGCTGTTCCGCGTGGCGCATCTGGTCTCGGCTGCGCAGCCTGGCGTTTTGCCGGCCGCGCATTTCACCGTGCAGGACCGCAAGATGATGCTCGTTTTCGAGCATCGCCTGGTCGATCTCGTCGCCGACCGCGTCGGCAGCCGCTTCAAGCAACTGGCGCGACTGGTTGGCAAGTCGGGGTCGGTGGTTCGACGGTAATCTCGTATCCGGCCCTCATGGTGAGGAGGCGCCAACGGCGCCGTCTCGAACCATGAGATGGCCAGGCTCGGAGCTTGCGGCCATCCTTCGAGACGCCGCTGCGCGGCTCCTCAGGATGAGGGACAGAGATTGGTGAGAGGATCACCGTCACGCAAAATCGGCCTGAAATGCCCTCAATCGCTTTTTCAGTCAGGCTCTCAGGATGAGGGGGAGAGTTACCCGCCCACCCGGTTCTCCAGCGTTCCGATCTGCTCGATCTCGAGCGTCATGACATCGCCGGTCTTCAGAGGCCGCGGCGGCGTCATGGCGTAGCCGACACCGGATGGCGTGCCGGTGGCGATGATATCGCCGGGCTCCAGCGTGAGGCCCAGCGACAATTCGCTGATGATCCGCGCGATCGGGAAGATCATGTGCTTCGTGTTGGAACTCTGCCGCACCTCGCCATTCACTTTCAGCGACAGATCGAGCGCCTGGGGATCGCGGACATCGCCGCGCTCCACGACCCATGGCCCCATTGGGCAGCTGCCGTCGAGGCCTTTGCCCTTGAACCACTGATCGTGGCGACGCTGCACGTCGCGGCCGGTGACGTCATTGATGATGGTCAAGCCGAAGACGTGATCGAGTGCGCTCTCGATCGGAATATTGACGCCGCCGCGGCCGATGACGACGGCGAGTTCGACTTCGTAGTCGAGCATGGCCGTGACATCGCCATGCAGCGGCACGGTCGCGCCGTTACCGATCACCGCGGTGCGTGGCTTGGTGAAGAACTGCGGATATTCCGGCAGCTTCACCTCGGTGCCGCGAGCCCGATATCCTTCTTCCACATGTTCGATGTAGTTGCGGCCGACGCAGAACACGTTCTTGCGCGGCGAGGGGATCGGCGCCTGCAGCGTTACATCGGAGAGCTTTGTGATGGCGCTTGGCGGCGCGGCGGAGACCAGACGTCGTGCGGATTCCAGCCCGGCATCGCCGGCTTCGATCAGGCTGATCAGGTCGGCAAAGGCCGGATTTGCCTCGGCCTTTGCGAGATCGAGCACACGTTCACCATCGAGCATCACGCCCAGACGCGACGCGCCGCCCGACAGAATCGATACGAATTTCATGACGTCTCCCCGAATGTACTGTCCTTGAACGGCAGCTCGGCATTTGTGCCAGAGATCGGAGAGGTTTGGGAAGGGCTCGGTTGTCGTCCCGGCGAAGGCCGGGACCCATAGCCTCCGACGAATTGGCGAGAACGAGAACGCTGCAACCAGCAGTTCTTTAAAACGAACATGGAGGCTATGGGTCCCGGCCTTCGCGGGGACGACACCGAGTTTTAGCTCCGCTCCACGCGGATCACGCGGCCTTTTTCCATCGCCAGTGCCAGCCGGCCATGCTTCAGCGCCAGTGCGTCCTTGCCGAACAGTTCATGCCGCCAGCCCTGCAGGGCGCCGACATCGGCATTGTCGTTGATGGCGATCTGCTCGAGATCGTCCACGGTGGCGATTACCTTGCTGGCAACGGCATGACGCTCGGAGGTCATGCGCAGCAGCACCTTCAGCAATTCGACCGTGGCTGCGCCATTGCCGTTACCGCGGGGCTTGTCGATCTTCGGCAGCGTGTTGGGATCGCGATCGATGCCGCGCTGGATGGCGGCGAGGATATCGCTGCCCCACTTGGAGCGCTCAAAGCCCTTCGGCAGCGAGCGGAGATTGGCAAGTTTGTCCAGCGAGGTCGGC
Organism: Bradyrhizobium ivorense; assembly: GCA_943372615.1. Taxonomy (GTDB): domain Bacteria; phylum Pseudomonadota; class Alphaproteobacteria; order Rhizobiales; family Xanthobacteraceae; genus Tardiphaga; species Tardiphaga ivorense_A. The sequence goes on from CALRZK010000245.1 coordinate 4,131, forward strand.
GCGTGGGTGGCGATATCGCCGACGGCATCGTCCTTCAATACGCGTGAGCGCGGCACGTCACGGCTCTGCGCTTCCTGCTCGCGCCAGGCGGCCACTTCCATCAGCACCGCCAGTTCCTTCGGCTTGCGGACGCGGGTCTTGAGGCGCTCCCAGGCGCGCTCGGGATGGAAGTCGTAGGTTTTTGGCGAAGTGAGGATCTTCATTTCCTCGCTCACCCAGTCGCTGCGATTGCGCTTCTTCAGGTCTGCATCGAGTTTGGCGAAGACATCGCGCAGATGCGTCACGTCGGAGACGGCGTAATGCAGCTGCTCCTCGGTCAGCGGACGGCGCGACCAGTCGGTGAAGCGATGGGTCTTGTCCGGGCGATGGCCGGTGACACGTTCGACGAGCGCGTCATATGCGATGCTGTCGCCATAGCCGAGCACCATGGCGGCGACCTGCGTGTCGAAGATCGGATGCGGCACCACGCCATTGCGGTGGACCATGATCTCGATGTCCTGCCGCGCGGCATGGAAAACCTTCAGCACAGCCTCATTGTTCATCAGCGCGAAGAACGGCGCGAGATCGATGCCCTCGGCGAGGGTGTCCACGACCACGGCATCATCCGCGCTGGCCATCTGCACGACGCAGAGCAAGGGATAGTAGGTGGTCTCGCGGAGGAATTCCGTATCGACGGTGATGACCGGATGTTTTGCGAGGCGCTCACAGGCGGCGGCGAGTTGGTCGGTGGTGGTGATCAGTTCCATGGATGGTCCGTAACGCTTTTATCAACGCGTTCGGCCCAAAACGCTGGTGAGTCAAGGGAATCCCGCAGATTTCAGGTCGGCGGGAGCAAAAATGCGGTGATCAGGTACCGCAGAACGTGCGTAACACGCGCTCATCCATCGCCGGCGGATTGGCATAATCCGCCATCTGCGGTTGATCTTCATAGGGTTTTGCCAGCACGGCGACGAGTTTCTCGAATGGCGCGAAGTCGTCCTCGAGCGCGCCCTGGATAGCCGCCTCGATGCGGTGATTACGGGGGACGAAAGCCGGATTGACGGCGTTCATGGCCTTCACGCGCGCCGCGCCGTCCTCGGTTTCCCGACTGAGTCGCTGCCGCCACTTGGCTGCCCATTCGTCATAGGCCGCAGGATTGGTGAACTGGGCGCGGACATCGGCATCCCTAGCCGGATCGGCCGCGGCGGCGCCGAGATGGCGGAAGGTGTTGGTGAAGTCCGCCTGATTGGCCGTCATCGCCGCGAGCAGGTCCTGCACCAGCGCTTCGTCATCGGGCTGCTCCGTGAACAGGCCGATCTTCTTGCGCAGGCCGCCTTGATAGGCGTCGTTGAAAATGTCGGTGAAGGCGCCGAGCGCAGATTGCGCGATCTCGATAGCGGTCTTCTCGTCGCTGTCGATCAGCGGCAGCAGCGTCTCGGCGAAGCGTGTGAGATTCCACAGCGCGATGCGCGGCTGGTTGGCATAGGCATAGCGGCCCATTTCGTCGATGGAGCTGTAGACCGTCGCCGGATTGTACTCATCCATGAAGGCGCAGGGACCATAGTCGATGGTCTCGCCGGCGATCGAGCAGTTGTCAGTGTTCATCACACCATGGATGAAGCCGACATGCAGCCAGCGCGCGACCAGCTCGGCCTG
>CALRZK010000246.1:0-5751 GCA_943372615.1 Bradyrhizobium ivorense
TAACGTCGCTCTCGTGCAGGTCTACCGTCCATCCGCGACGATTGAGACTCTGGCGAAAGTATTTCTCGGTGAACCCAAGTTCGAGCCAGCCCTGTGTCCTGATCGCCCAGAGCGTCTGTCCATCCGACCTGATTCCCCAAGGAGCGTGAAACGCGTCCGTAATGGGCTCGGCAGCGAAAGCGACAACACCGCCGGGTTTGATCCAGTGTTCCAGGCGATCGAGTAGTGCATTGTGATCTGCGCAGTGATGGAAGCACTCGAAGAACAGAATGGCATCGAATTTCTCGACAAGCTTACCTGCATCGAGAAAGTCCCCCTTGATGGCTTTGACCGGAAGGGACAGTCGTCGTGCCCGTTCGTCAATGAGAGCCACGAAATTCTGCTCAATCTCGATGCAGGTCACGTCCTAGCCCGAGCGCGCAAGGGCGATTGTCGTGTTGCCCCAGCCCGGACCGAATTCAAGAACGGAGGCGCCAGCAGACAGTTTGAGCGTCTTGAGAATAAAGCCAGTCGCGATGATCTGATCGCCGATGACTTCCGATCCTTGCGTGTAATAAGGGAACGGCCGGTTCGCCATAGGTATCGGATCGAACGATGTCACTTCATTCGCGGTGTCATATTGCTTCGCTGCAATACGCTCGTAGATCGCAAATTGCTCGCGCTTGTATTCTTCGCTATCGGGATCGGTAGCCGTAGGAGCGGGAAAGTCCATCCGGAATAGATCGAATTCTCGTCGCAGGGCTTCGTCGGACTTTTTCAACGCCTCGTCGAGCCTGATGAGACGTGCATCGAGCTCGTCGAGGTTCTTGATAACGTCCATGCAAATTCCTTCAGCGAAGATCGGACTGCGCAGCAATATGACTTGGGCCGCGTCAGCCTCAATGGCAGCTTTCGCCACGAGCGGCAATAAATGCGCGGTCGGGAAGGAGCTCTAAGCCTGCACTCGCACGTAACTTCCCGGTGCATCCTCAATCGGCGGATGGGTTTCGGTCCCAACCTGTCGCGCCGGCACTTCCTCACCATCCACGCTGCCGATCCATTCGCGCCAGTTCGGCCACCACGATCCCGCATGTTCGGTCGCGGTCTTCATCCAGTCGGCAACATTGGCGGCGTGGTTGCTGTCATTGGTCCAGTATTGATACTTGCCGGACGCTGGCGGATTGACCACGCCGGCGATGTGGCCGGAGCCGGACAGCACATATTTCACCGGGCCGCCGAAGAATTGCGAGCCATACAGCACCGACTCTGCCGGTGCGATGTGATCCTCGCGGGTGGCGAGATTATAGACGGGCACCTTAACCTTGGAGAGATCGAGCCGGGTGTTGTCGAGCACCATGTTGCCGGTGGAGAGCTTGTTCTCGAGATAGCAGTTGCGCAGGTAGAACGAGTGATTGGCTGCCGGCATCCGTGTCGCGTCGGAATTCCAGTGCAGCAAGTCGAACGCCCGCGGCATGTTGCCCTTGAGATAGTTGTTCACGACATAGGACCAGATCAGGTCGTTCGAGCGCAACATATTGAAGGCCATCGCCATCTTGCTGCCTTCAAGCACGCCCGCGCTCTGCATGTCCTTTTCCAGCGCCGAAATCTGATCCTCGTCGACGAACACCATGAGATCGCCCGCATGGGTGAAGTCGATCTGCGCCGCCATGAAGGTGGCTGATGCGGCGCGGACGCGTCGGTGTTCGGCAAGCCAGGCCAGCGTCGAGGCGAGCAGGGTGCCGCCGACGCAATAGCCGATCGTGTGGACGGTCAATTCGCCCGTGACCTTCTCGATCACATCCATGGCCGCCAGCGGGCCTTGCTTCATGTAGTCTTCAAAGGTCTTCGCGCCGAGCGCCTTGTCCGGATTGACCCAGGAGATCACGAACACCGTAAGGCCCTGATCGACGCACCATTTGATGAACGACTTCTCCGGCTTCAGGTCGAGAATGTAGAACTTGTTGATCCATGGCGGCACGATCAGCAGCGGCGTTCGCAGCACGCTCTCGGTTGCCGGCGTGTACTGGATCAGCTGCATGATCTCGTTCTGATAGATCACCTTGCCCGGCGTCGTCGCCATATTGACGCCGACCTTGAGATTGCTCGGATCGGACTGGCGGATCTTCAGCGCGCCGCGGCCGGCTTCCATGTCCTCGGCCAGCATCGACATGCCGCGCATGAGGTTGCCGCCATTCGATGCCACGGTCTCGCGCAGCACCTCCGGATTGGTCAGCACGAAATTCGACGGCGACATCGCATTGGTGATTTGCGTGACATAGAACTCGGCCTTCTTGCGCGTATGCGCATCCAGCCCCTCGGCGTTGCGCACGAGTTCATGCGCCCATTGGGTGCCCAGCAGATAGGCTTGGAGCACGAAGTCGAAAAACTGGTTCGACTTCCATTCGGGATCGCTGAAGCGCTTGTCCTTGAGCGGAGCTTGCGATGATGGCTCTGCGCTTTCGCCGGTCATCCGGCGCATCGCGGTGCCCCAGAGGTCCAGGTATGCTTTTCCGAGCTTCATCTGCAGCTCGGTCGAGCGCTTCTCGTCGGACAGCCAGTAATTGGCCACCGTGCTGAAGGTCTTGATGATCTCGGTCAACTCGTTCGGCGGCTTGTCAACGGTCTCACCGGTCTGTCGCGGCTGCAGATAGGCCGCCAGCGCCTTGCCACTGCTTTCCATGGCACGGGCCATGTTGAGAGCGAAGGCCTCGGGGTTGAACGGCTTCGCGGCCCCGTCATCTTTGCCGTTCGCTTGCCCGTTGGGGGCGGCGGGTGAGGTGCGGGTGTCGGCGACGTCGGTCATGGCGCGGCTTCGGTTTCATTCCAATGCGGTGACGATACGTCACCACGCGGCAGCATGATGACATAGTTCGCAGATCGCCGCAGGATTCGATGTGCTGCAGCGCGTCATCGCTCCATTTGGGTCTTGCTTCCGTCATATTAGGCAGCCAAGCCTGCACCATTCTGACGGTGTTAAAGATTTGTCACCTAGATGGTGCGGCGCGGCGGGTGAGTCCGCGTGCGATTGATGGTAGGTTGTGGCGTGACGCGTTCGGGAACGATGGCTGGGACACTGGTAGGCGGCCGGGCAGGGACCATGGCGGCGCTTCTGGCGCTTGGTCTGGCGCTGGGCGGCTGTGCCTCCACCGTGGCCGATCTGCCCGTGGTTGGCGCCCCTGCGGGGCTGCCACAGCGCCCGGCCCAGCCCGGTGAATACCTCCCGGTTCATGACATTCCGACTGCCCGCAGCAGCGGCCCCGCTTTGAACGCGGCCGATCAGGCCAAGCTCGAGGCCGACCTGCTCAAGGCCCGCGACCGTCAGGCTGTGATATTGCCGCCCGATCCGGCTGCAAAAACCACTACCCGCTGAGCGGATTCCACCCGGTCGTGACTGGTGTCACCCGGTCCCCATGCTAAAACTAGGCGATTCAACCGCACCTTGAAGGCGGTTCCCCCGGAGCCCGAGACCCATGGAAGAGTTTTACCGTATTCGCCGTTTGCCGCCCTATGTGTTCGAACAGATCAACCGAGCCAAGGCCGCCGCGCGTAATTCGGGCGCCGATATTATCGATATGGGCATGGGCAATCCGGACCTGCCGACCCCGCCGCACGTGCTCGAAAAGCTGAAAGAGACCCTCGGCAAGCCTCGCACCGATGGCTACTCGTCCTCCAAGGGCATTCCCGGCCTGCGCAAGGCCCAGGCCGGCTACTATGCCCGCCGTTTCGGCGTGAAGCTCAACCCCGACACCCAGATCGTCGCCACGCTCGGCTCGAAGGAGGGCTTTGCCAACGTCGCCCAGGCCATCACCGCGCCCGGCGATGTCGTACTGGTGCCCAATCCCAGCTATCCCATCCACGCCTTTGGCTTCCTGATGGCTGGCGGCGTGATCCGCTCGGTGCCGTCGGACCCGACACCGGACTTCTTCCCCGCGGTGGAGCGCGCCATCCAGCATTCGATCCCGAAGCCGATCGCGCTGGTGGTCTGCTATCCATCGAATCCGACCGCCAAGGTCGCGAGCCTCGATTTTTACAAGGATCTCGTGGCCTTCGCTAAGAAGCACGAGATCTACATCCTGTCCGACCTCGCTTATGCCGAGGTCTATTTCAACGATGCCAACCCGCCGCCATCGGTGCTGCAGGTACCGGGCGCGATCGATGTCTGCGTCGAGTTCACCTCGATGTCCAAGACCTTCTCCATGGCCGGCTGGCGCATGGGCTTTGCGGTCGGCAATGAGCGTATCATTTCGGCCTTGAGCCGCGTGAAGTCGTATCTGGATTACGGTGCCTTCACCCCGGTGCAGGTTGCGGCCACCGCCGCCCTCAACGGCCCCGAAGACTGCATCAAGGAAATGCGCGACACCTACCGCAAGCGCCGCGACGTGCTGGTGGACAGCTTCGGCCGTGCCGGCTGGACCATTCCGTCTCCGGAATCGTCGATGTTCGCCTGGGCGCCGCTGCCGGAGAAATTCCGCGAAGTGGGCTCCATGCAGTTTGCAACGCTTCTCGTTGAAAAGTCCGGCGTGGTGGTGGCGCCCGGCATCGGTTTCGGCGAACACGGCGAAGGCTATGTCCGCATCGCCATGGTCGAAAACGAGCAGCGCATTCGTCAGGCTGCCCGCGGCGTCCGCCGCTTCCTTGAAAGCGGGCTGGAAACGTTGCACAACGTGGTTCCGCTCGCCAATCGGCGATAGGCACAGAACGGGCGTCGCCTGCGGCGCCCGGTCAGTCGCTCAATAAGAACTCTTCCGACAGGTTACAGTTTATGGTCGCACCCCTCAAAGTGGGTATCGCGGGTCTCGGCACCGTTGGCGCCGAAGTCGTCCGTCTCATCGAAGCGCAGCAGTCCATTCTTTCGGCGCGCTGTGGCCGTGGCATCAAGGTCGTGGCCGTCACCGCCCGCAGCAAGGCCAAGAAGCGCGGGATCGATCTGCGCGGCATCGACTGGATGAAGGACCCCCTGGCGGTCGCGACCCATCCCGAGGTCGAGTGCTTTGTCGAATTGATGGGCGGTGCAGGTGATCCCGCTCTGTCGTCGATCTCGGCAGCGCTCGCAGCCGGCAAGTCTGTCGTCACTGCGAACAAGGCGCTGGTTGCCAAGCATGGCGTCAAGCTCGCCACGTTGGCCGAGAAACATAGCGGCGCGCTCAACTACGAAGCCGCTGTCGCCGGTGCGATCCCGGTCATCAAGACTATTCGCGAAGGCTTGTCGGGCACCTCGATCAATCGCGTCTATGGCATCCTCAACGGCACCTGCAATTACATCCTGACCCGGATGGAGCAGGAGGGGCTGTCCTTCGAGGAATGCCTCAAGGACGCCCAGCGTCTCGGTTATGCCGAAGCCGAACCGTCCTTCGACGTCGATGGCTACGACACCGCGCAGAAGCTCGCGATCCTCGCCAGCCTCGCTTTCGGCACCAAGGTCAATGAGAGCGCGGTCTCGGTGGAAGGCATCTCGACGATTGCCGCTGAAGATCTTCGTGCGGCCGCGGATCTCGGTTACCGCATCAAGCTGCTCGGTGTCGCCATGCGCACCAAGACCGGCATCGAACAACGCGTGCATCCGACCATGGTGCCACTGAACTCGTCCATCGCGCAGGTGATGGGCGTGACGAATGCCGTCACCATTGACGGCGCTGGCGTGGCGCCGATCACGCTGGTGGGGCCGGGCGCAGGTGGCGCTGCCACTGCATCGGCCGTGCTCGCCGATATCGCCGATGTCGCGCGAAACGTCCGTGCGCTGCCATTCGCGCAGCCGGTGGCAAAACTCGCGAC
>CALRZK010000247.1:0-5745 GCA_943372615.1 Bradyrhizobium ivorense
GGGAGGGAGAAGATGCTCACGCCTTAGCAACCCACCCGCGGAACGTCAGCGCCGCATAGAACAGCGCCACATCGCCAAATCCTGCCTCGCGTAACAGTGCTTCATCTTCCTCCGGCGACAATGCCGGCAGATGCTCGGCAAGCGCATCCGGCATCGCTGCAGCCTGGCCGGGATCGATGCCATTCAGGACGGCAAAAGCCGCGAAGCGCGCCAACCACCTGCGTCCCTCATCGTTTTTCGCAAAACTATGATGCGCCACCACGAACGGCGCGCCCGGCTTCAACCGCCGCCGTACCTCACGCAAGGTACGCAAACGCTCATCCCGCGACAGGAAATGCAGCGTCAGCAGACACGCTGCGCCATCGAATGGCCCGAGCGGCGCAGCGTCGATCGTGCCTTCGATCAATTCGGCGCGTGGCTGCAGTGGCCCCAAGGATGCCCGCGCAAGGTCGAGCATCTCCGCTGACGGATCGACTCCGAGCAGGCGCCAATCCTTCTGCGTTTCGGCAAATACTTTCAACTCCAGCCCGCCGCCGGCGCCGAGCACCAGGATGTCGGCGGCATCAGGCGCATGTTCCGCCAGCAGCAGCATCGCCATGCGCTGCAGGTCGACGAAACCAGGCACCTGACGCTTCGGTCGCTCGGCATAACCAGCCACCGAAGCGGGATCGTTGAATGTCTGGGTCAGGTTCATGGCTCAGCCGAACACCAGCGCCCGATGCGCCGATGTGCCCGCGGTGACGCCATCGGCCACCGCCCAGCTCACGCTATGCGGTGCCCGCGCGATGTCACCGGCGGCATAGACGCCCGGCACCGTCGTCATCTTGTCCGCATCGGTCCTGATCATCGGCCCCATCGGGCCTTCTTCGATCACGACACCGAGCTGTTCGGCGAGCGGCGACGACAGGCAGGACTGTGGCGCGATATAAAGAGCATCCACCGCGCAGCGCCGGCCATCGTCAAGCGCGAGCGCTGATAGCGCCGTGCGCTCGCCTTCCAATCCGATGATCTTTGCGGGTTCCACACGGATGCCGCGGCGCGCAACGACTTCAGCACCTTCCGCGTCCAGCTCATGGCCATTCAGATAGAGCGTCACCGGTCCCCATTCGGCAACGATGGAAGCCTGATGCACCGACATCGGGGTGCGATAAAGCACGCCGAGCTGGCGATCGCTGAATTCGATGCCGTGGCAATAAGGACAGTGCAGCACCGTCTTGCCCCAGCGCTCCTGAATGCCGGGAATCGCCGGCAACGCATCGCGCAGGCCAAAAGCGAGGATCACCTTGCGTGTTGCGAGGGCTTCGCCATTCCCCAGCACCACGGAGAAACCGTCCTCCGCAACACCTGCACCCGTTGCCTCGCCCTGGATCATCCGCACGGTGGGATAGGCCGTCACCTGTCGCCGCGCTGTAGCGAGGATCTGCTGCGGATCGCTGCCGTCATGGCCGAGGAAACCATGCGAGGCGTCGGTAAAGCGATTGCGCGGCTGGCGCGTATCGATGACGACAACGTTGCGGCGCGCCCGTGCCAGATAAGTTGCAGCGGCGAGGCCGGCGAAGCCGCCGCCGACGATGATGGCGTCAGTCGTCATGAGCTTTCTCCAGTTTGAACTTGTCGCGCTGGCCCTTGAACCGCGCGTTGAAATCCGCGCTCAACATCGCCAGCGTCACTTCACCGAAGCGGCGCAGCAGCAATTCCTCGGCCTCGTCAAAAGCCTTGCCGAGCGCAGCATTGACCGCCTGCTCCACCAGGCAGCCGGGCATGTCGGTGCGATTGCCCATGGCCAGGATGTCCGGCTCCCCCAGCGCCTCATAGATGTCGCGCAGCGTCACCTTGTTGAGGTCGCAGGCAATGCGCCAACCGCCGCCATGGCCCTTTTCGGAACTCACCAGCCCCTGCTCGCGCAGGCCGGCCATGATGCGCCGGACCACGACGGGATTGGTGCACATGGCCCGGGCCAGCGCTTCGGATGTTTTGGGCGTATCGTCCTCGGCCATATGCAGCAGCACATGCAGAACACCAGACAGGCGGCTATCTCGTCTCATGTAACTTCATATGATGCGTGATATGGACGGTGTCAAGGCAGCTGTTTTGGAACAGCTGGGTCGCCAAATCTTGAGTGGACCGACGCTGTCCCGCGCTTCAAACACACGACACTGTTTAAACAACGAATGGATGAGCCCGTGGGACAAGACATTACGCTGACCGCATCGGACGGCTTCAAGCTCGGCGCCTATCGCACCCAGCCGGAAGGCAAGCCCAAAGAACAGTTGAAGGGCGCCGTCGTGGTCATCCAGGAAATTTTTGGCGTGAACAGCCATATCCGCACGGTCTGCGATCGTTTCGCCGTGCAGGGCTATGTCGCGATTGCGCCGTCGATCTTCGATCGCGTCGAGCCGAATTTCCAGTCGGGCTATTCACCCGAGGAAGTCGCCATCGCCCGCAAATTCGTCGCCAATCCGGACTGGGCGGCATTCTTGCGCGACACCCAGGCGGCGATCGATGCGGTGAAGGATGTCGGCCCGGTCGGCATCATCGGCTTCTGCCTCGGCGGCAGCATCGCTTATGCGGCAGCCACCAAACTCGACGGCCTCAGCGCTGCCATCGGCTATTACGGCGGCGCCGTGGTGCGCTTCGCCGATGACAAGCCGAAAGTGCCGGTGCAGCTCCATTTCGGCGAGAAGGACCACGGCATTCCGCTCAGCGATGTCGAGACGATCAAGGCCAAGCGGCCGGACGTCGATGTATTCGTCTATGACGGCGCCGAACACGGTTTCAACTGCGATCAGCGCGCGAGCTACAACAAAGCGAGCGCGGATGTGGCGCGGGAGCGGAGCCTCGCGTTCTTCGCGAACCATTTGAAGTGACATGTAGGGTGGGCAAAGCGACTTGTCCGCCATAGCCCGAAGGGCGACGGCGGAAACGTGCCCACCCTCACCAGCGGTGCATTTGAAGGAGGGCACGGCGCAAACGCGCCTTTGCCCACCCTACAGATCGGCATCGGGCACGGCGGGTTACGCTACGTTAACCCGCCCTGCGCCGAGCGCGTCACTCGCCCTTCACACCCGCCGTCTTCGCCACATTCGCCCAGCGATCAAAATCACGCTTCAGCGTCTTCTCGAACGACTCCGCGCTATCGCCCACCGGCACCAGATTCACCGCCTGCAGGCCCGCAGTGCCTTCCGGCGAATTGATGATGCGGCCGAGTTCGGCCGAGAGCTTGTCGACGATCGGCTTCGGCGTGCCCGCCGGCAGGAACACACCGACCCAGCCTTCCGCCTCAAAGCCGGGATAGCCGAGCTCGGCCATGGTCTGCACATTCGGTAGTTTTGGCTTGCGCTTTTCACCGCCCACCGCAAGCGGGCGGATCTTGCCGGCTTCGAGCTGCGGACCCGCGGTGGTGAAGTCGAGGAAGGACGCCGTGACCTGATTGCCGAGCAGATCGTTCAGCAGCGGCGCAGCGCCGCGATAGGGCACATGGGTCCAGTCGAGGCCGGCATTCTTCTTCAACAGCTCGCCATAGAGATGCGAGGTCGTGGCATTGCCGAAGGTGCCATATTGAAACTTGCCGGTCTTGCCGAGTTCGATCAGCTCCTTCACCGACTTGATCGGCTGCGCATCGGGCACCACGAGCACGATCGGCGAGATCGCGACCTGCGTCACCGGCGCGAGATCCTTGAACGCATCATAGGGCAGTTTCGACATCAGGCTCGGCGCCTGGATGATCTGGGTGATGGCGACCAGCACCGTGTAGCCATCGGGCGCCGCCTTGGCGACGAAGTCGTTGCCGATGACACCGCCGGCGCCCGGCTTGTTTTCGACGGTGACGGTCTGCTTCCAGGATTCCTGCAGCTTCTGCGCCAGCAGGCGCGCGGCGACATCGGTGGCGCCGCCGGGCGCATAGGGAACGACGAAATTGATGCGTTTGTCGGGATAGGATTTTGCGGCGTCCTGCGCGTTGGCCGGCAGCGCGGACATCGCCAAACTGGTTGCGCTCAGCAGTGTCAAAGCCAGCGCACGCCTGGTCATTGTCGAAGCCATCGTCATCTCTCCCAACCCTGAATGTTATTTGGCGCGGACGAGCATCCGCGCCTGCGAGTAATCTCGCTCAGGCCTTCATACAGGAAGAAGCTTGCTCCGAAACGGTACGATGCGCGCAATCGCACAGCTGCGCGCAACTAACGCAGCACTTTGAGCGATGAATGATATGCGCCATTCCATCACATAAAAAATCGCCTGCAGGATGCCCCCTGCAGGCGATTTTGTGTAGCTCGGCCCCAGACCAACCTGGAGCGGCCGAACTAGAACCAGCGTTCGCCGACCATCACCGTATCGCCGGGATCGATCGGCGTGCCGAGCGGGACTTCGGCGCGGTACGAGCCTTCGGGACGATTATGAGTCAGCATGACCGCATCGCGCTTGGCGCGCGGCGAGAAGCCGCCAGCGATCGCCACAGCACTCTCGACGGTCATGTTCGGCACATAAGGATATTGGCCGGGCGCTGCGACTTCGCCGAGAATGAAGAACGGACGATAGGTCTCGATCTCCACCGCCACCGACGGCTCGCGGATATAGCCATTGCGCAGGCGACCGGTAATGGCGGCAGCCAATGAGGCCGGCGTCATGCCGCGCGCGGGCACGCGGCCGATCAGCGGCATGGTGATCGCGCCGCCGGCATCGATCGCATAGGAATTGGTGAGGCCTTCCTGCCCGTAGACAACGACACGCAGTCTGTCGCCGGCATCGAGCTTGTACTGGGCATCATATTTCGAGTCAGGCGCGGCATAGGCGACAGCCGGGCCCGCGCGATTATAAGCCAGCGTGTCCAGGCTCGTCGGTCCGGGGGCCACCACGGCGACCGGGCCGGGTCTGCGCATGCAGCCGGTCATGGCGAGAGCCATGGCAGCGACGATCAATGGCAGGCTTAACGCGCGAAGTACGGGCACTGGACTCATCCCTCATAGAGACAGTCCGGTTGTGCGCCCTTATGGTTAACATATGGTTGCCAGTACCATGCGAAGGCATGCAAAAGCCCGCCTCCGGATGTGCCGGAAACGGGCTTTTTATCGGTGTTTATCTGCCCTTCAGGCGGACACGCCCACGCCGATCGGACACGAGACGCCGGTGCCGCCGAGACCACAATAGCCGCCCGGATTCTTGGCGAGATATTGCTGGTGATAGTCCTCGGCGAAGTAGAACTTGTCGATCGGCGCAATCTCCGTGGTGATCGCACCATAGCCCTTGGCATCGAGCGCTTTCTGGAAAGCGGCCTTGGAGTTCTGCACGGCCTTCATCTGCGCGTCCGAGAACGTGTAGATCGCCGAGCGATATTGCGTGCCGACATCATTGCCCTGCCGCATGCCCTGGGTCGGATCGTGATTTTCCCAGAACGTCTTCAGCAGCTGCTCATAAGAGATCTTCTTCGGATCGAACACCACCAGCACCACTTCGGTATGGCCGGTCAGGCCCGAGCAGGTCTCTTCATAAGTCGGGTTCGGCGTGAAGCCGCCGGCATAGCCGACCGCAGTCGTATAGATGCCATCGCCGAGCTCCCAGAACTTGCGCTCCGCGCCCCAGAAACAGCCGAGCGCGAACACGGCCTGTTCGAGACCTTCGGGATAGGGCGGCAGCAACTTGCTGCCATTGACGTAATGAATGCTTGCCGTCGGTATCGGCGTAGCGCGGCCGGGCAGCGCCTCGGCGGCGGGAACCATAGTGGCGGGTTTGCGCATGAACAGCATGGAT
>CALRZK010000248.1:0-5733 GCA_943372615.1 Bradyrhizobium ivorense
TGGTCTATGACATCTTCGATCTGCCGCGCGGCGTGATGCCGGATCGCGGTGAGACTCTGAAATGCTATCCGGAAGAGTCTGTCCGTGAACTGACCAAGCGGCGCAGCAAGGCGATCGAGGATCGCACCGGCTTCACGCTCGATGCTGAAATCATCAGTTTCAAAGGTATTCGGCGCTGGATAAGGATCACGGCGACGGTTGAATCCGTCGATGGTGTTGCTGTCCGTATCTTCGGCATGAAGCAGGACATCACCGAAGAAAAAATCCTCGCCGACCGCACCCGCTATCTCGCGGAATTCGACGTGCTCACCGGTCTCGCCAATCGCAGCCAGTTTCAGTCACGGTTGTCGGCGCTGGATCATGCATCTCCAGAGCGTGTGCGCCCGTTTGGTGCGTTGCTGCTGATCGATCTCGATGAATTCAAGCCGGTGAATGACAGCCTTGGCCACGCCGCCGGCGACGAGTGTTTGAAACAGGCGGCCGAGCGGATTCGCGACGTTTGCCCGGGTGCCGAACTGGTGGCGCGCATCGGCGGCGATGAGTTTGCCGTGCTGCTTGGGCCTGATGCGCGGCTCGCGGAGGCATCCGATGCCGCTCGCGCGATCATCGCGCATCTCGGCTATCCCATGGAATATCGCGGTCATCAGTTGATCATCGGCGCATCCGTGGGCATCGCGCTTGCGGACAACCACACGCCGTCGGCGCAGCTCAATATCATGGCGGACGCAGCGCTCTATGCGGCCAAGAAGGCTGGCCGCAACACGTTCCGCATCCATAAGGCCGGCATTTCCGCACTAACCGGCAATTCGCCTGCGGGCGCGGACCACGCTGCGGCGTCCAGCGCCGCAGCATCATTGCCGGCATTTCGCGCCCTTACAGGTTCATGATCATCGGCTCGGCGATGTAGCGGAAGCCATCGCCGGCCTTGACCACATGACCATAGCCCGGCCAGGCGAAGTGATAGGACATCACGGCGATCTTGTTGGCCGCCAGCATGTCGAGCATTTTCACCCGCGACGCTGCAGCCATCTTCGGATCGGAGTCGTAAGAGAACTCCATCCGCGGCTTTTCGAGCAAGAGCACCTGATGGTGTGTGAGATCGCCCAGGAAAGCGAATGACTTCCCCGCCGAGGTGATCATGAACATGTGGTGGCCGAAGGTGTGGCCGGGCGCATGCATGGCGGTGACGCCGGGCAGGAATTCCTGATTGTCCTTGTAGAACACCAGGCGGTCCTTCACCGGAAGCAGATTCTTGCGCGCATGGACGACGAAGTCCTTGAGCGGTGAGCCCATCTTGCTTTCGTCGGTCCAGAACTTGAAGTCTTCTTCGCTGATATAGACCTGCGCATTCGGGAACAGCGGTTTGTCATCGGCGCCGACAATGCCGCCGATATGATCGATATGCGCATGCGAGCAGACGATGGCGTCGATCTGCTCAGGCTTGATGCCGGCTTCGGCCATGCTCTTCTGCAGTCGGCCGGTGGTGGGGCCGAACAGTTTTGATGTGCCCATGCCGGTATCGAACATGATGAGCTTGTCGTTCATGTTGATGATCGGAATGTTCTGTTCGAGGATGACGTTGCTGGGCGACAGGAAATTGTCCGTCAGCATCTTTTGCACGTCTTCCTTGGGCACGCCGACGAATGTGCCGGAGGGATCGCCGAGCGGCAGTGGACCGTCGGAGACAACGGAGACTTCAGCATCGCCGAATGTGAAGCGATGGAAGTAAGGCGCCTGGGTGCCGAGCTTCGGCGCTTTCGCCGATGCGCTGCCGATCAGGCCGGGAGCGATGAGGTTTGCGCCGAGCCCTGCGCCGAGAGCTAGCAGCGAACGTCGCGAGACGTCTGAAGTCATGCGTTCCTCCAACTATGCTTTTGTTAGCCGCCATTGAGGCGGGCCGCTCGATTGATCGAGCATGCACTGGCATGCTGCGCCTGCCGGCGTGGGCTGGCAAGTAAAAGTCCATACGCAGCAAACCGATTGTATCGTTTCAAAAGGATGTGGCGCAGCGTAGCTTAATCCGCGTTACTCGTCGTCAAATAGGTCGAGCGCGCCGATATCCCGCGCTGCATCAATGATGCGATTAACACGCACACCTCCGGCCACGATGCGATACAGCACCAACCATCGTGAAATCACGAGTGCTCGCGCCAGAGGCGCAATGTCAGGCCTGACCGGTCCCATTTCCGGGAATGCGGTCAATTGATAGCAACGTTTCTCGATACGGTCGGTCCACTGATCGGCCGCAACTGCTCCGCTATCAATCGCAATTTGAAACCAGATCTCGACAAGGTCGCGTTCGGCTGCGGGAGAGAGCCGAACCTTGTTCACTTTACTTGCCTGCGGCCTTGAGCATTGCCCGGCCCCTGGCTTTGATGCCGGCGAAGTCAGCAGGGCGATCCTCGCCAACCTCCCCTTCGTTCCACGCTTCGCGCAAAACGGTCAGTCGCGCCTTTTCGACTTGCTCCATGATCTGGAGCGCTTCGCGTATGACCTCATCGGCCGAAGCATAGTGACCGCTCGATACCTTCGCCTCGACGAACTCGCTGAGCTCATCCGTTAGTGACACTGTCATGTCCATGGGTAGAGCCTTTCTCGTCGAGGTTATTGAGGGCATTGCACTCTTTTTGCAATTACCGAGTTGATGCTATGTCACTTCCGCTTCGCCTCGACCACGTCCCAGATGCGCGCCGCCACGTCCGGTCCGCCGAGCTTGGCGATCGCACGGATGCCCGTGGGTGAAGTCACGTTGATCTCGGTGAGGTTACCGTCGATCACATCGATGCCGACGAACAGCAGGCCGCGCTCGCGCAGGGCCGGGCCGACGCGTTCGCAGATTTCGCGTTCGCGTGGAGACAGCTCGGTGGATTTCGCCGCACCACCACGCACCATGTTGGAGCGTAGGTCGTCCTCGGCGGGCACGCGATTGACCGCGCCGGCGAATTCGCCGTCCACCAGGATGATGCGCTTGTCGCCATGCTTCACTTCGGGAAGGAAGCGCTGGATCACCCACTGTTCCTTGAAGGTCACAGAGAACAGATCGTAGAGCGAGCCGAAATTCATGTCCTGCGGGAGTACACGGAAGACGGCGGCGCCGCCGTGGCCATGCAGCGGCTTCATGACGACAGCACCATGCTCCGCGCGAAAAGCGTTGATCTCGTCCTTGTCGCGCGAGATCAGGGTCGGCGGCATCAGGTCGTTGAAGCCCATCACGAAAATCTTTTCCGGCGCATTGCGCACGGAGGCGGGGTCGTTGACCACCAGCGTCTTCGGATGGATGCGTTCGAGCAGATGCGTCGAGGTGATGTAAGCGAGATCGAACGGCGGATCCTGCCGTAGCAGCACCACGTCAAAGCCTTCCATGTTGACGCGCTCGGGCACGCCCAGCGTGAAGTAATCGCCCTCGACATCGCGGACTTCCAGCGGCTGCACCGGCGCCACCACGTCATTGCCGCGCAGCGAGAGCTTGTCCGGTGTGTAATAGGACAGGCGGTGGCCGCGCTTCTGCGCCTCCAGCAGCATCGCAAAGGTGGAATCGCCCTTGTGATTGATGCGGGCGATGGGGTCCATCTGGACGGCGATGTTCAGGGTCATGGGATCATTCCGGAGTGAGGCGTCAGGAGGCGGCGTCGAATGCCGCTAACAGATGGCGTGGCAGATGCTTCGGCGCAATCAGGATCACGTCGAAACGCATGTCGAAATCGGCATGTTCGGGATGCGCCATCAGCCAGCCTTGCGCGGCATTGCTGATGCGCACCTGTTGCTGCGGCGTCACCGCATAGGCGGCATCGTCGAGGGTTTCGCGGGCTTTTACCTCGACAAAGGCAATCAGGTTGCGCTTGCGGGCGACGATGTCGATCTCGCCATGGGGCGTGCGGAAGCGGCGGGCAAGAATGCGATAGCCTTTTGCGAGCAGCATCGCGCTGGCGCGGCTTTCGGCCGACAGACCGGTGGCGAAGGCCGCCACGCGCTGCGGCGATGGCGCCTTGCTACGGCCGGGCGCGGAAAGCTCCTTGGGCTTAACCATCGCCGGTCTCCCGGGCGAGTTCGAGCGCGCGCGCATAAACGGCGCGGCGCTGCCGGCCGGATAATTCGACCGCATGCGCGACGGCATCCTTGACGCTGTCGCGCTGCAGCGATGTGCGCAGCAAGGCGTCGAGGTCGTCATCGGTCATCGCCTGCGCATCGGCGGCGGGCGGGCCGATGACTACAACGAATTCACCTCGCGTTTCCAGTTCATCCGCAGTCTTCGCCAGGTCGGCAACGGGGCCGCGCGAAATCTCTTCATGCAGCTTGGTCAGCTCGCGGCAGATTGCGGCGTCGCGCTTGCCCATGATGTCGGCGAGGTCGCCCAGCATATCCTGCACGCGGTTGCCGGATTCGAACATCACGATGGTGGCGTCGATGCGGGAGAGTTCTTCCAGCCGGGTGCGTCGTGCCACCTGCTTGGATGGCAGAAATCCCTCGAAGAAGAAGCGGTCCGTCGGCAGTGCCGAGACGGCGAGCGCCGTCAGCACCGAGGATGGTCCAGGCAAAGCAAATACGTCGAAGCCTGCGGCGGTCACCTCACGCACCAGCTTGAAGCCGGGGTCGGAGATCAGTGGCGTGCCGGCGTCCGACACCAGCGCGATCGATCCGCCCTCCGCAAGTTTTGCGAGAATTTTCGGCCGGGCGGCTTCGGCATTGTGCTCGTGATACTGCTTGAGATCGGCCGCGATGCCGTAGCGCTCCATCAGTCGGCGGGAGATGCGGGTGTCCTCGCAAGCCACCACATCAGCCCCCGCGAGCACTTCCAGCGCGCGCAACGTGATGTCGCCGAGATTGCCGATCGGCGTCGCCACCAGATGCAGGCCGGGCGCGGCTTTCGGCGCCGTCAGCACATGGCCGGAGACCGTAAAGGTCCGGTTGGGGGCATTTGTGTCGGAGGAGATCGGGTTTGCACGCATGGGGGCAATCTAGAGGGAAACGCGGCAAAGAGGGACAGCCGTTTTTCGGCCGTCGTTCCCCGTTACCGGGGCGTCATCTGGCGGTGCCGCCAAATATAAACCTTTTGTTTCGGTTAACTAATCCCGAACAGTATGTCTGAATCCAGCCTCCCGATATAGAGTGGGAGCGCGCCGGCTTGCCGGCCGAGAAGAAGAGAAGCGATGGCCGATCCGTTCGATCCGAAATCAACAGCCCCGGGCACCACCCGGCGAACGGCTTTGGGCCTCCTGCTCGGAGCGCCCCTGCTGTCGGCTTGTTCCGGCATCCAGCAGACGCTGACCAATAATTACAGCGTGAATAGCCCGGGCGAGCCGCCACCGACGGCGCCCGCTGGTCCGGCGCAGCAGCCGCAGGCGATCGGCAGCGGTGGCGTCAAGGTTGGACTGATCCTGCCGCAATCGGCCTCGGGCAATGCCGGCTTGGCTGCGCAGTCCATGAAGAATGCGGCCGAGATGGCCTTTGCCGAATTCCAAAACCCGAACATCCAGCTGCTGGTGAAGGATGATGCCGGCAGTGCCGCCGGCGCCCAGCAGGCGGCACAGCAGGCGCTCAACGAGGGCGCGGAGATCATTATCGGGCCTCTGTTCGCGGTGTCGGTCCCGGCCGTGGCGCAACTCACACGGGCGCGCAACATTCCGGTGATCGCCTTCTCGACGGATTCGAGCGTGGCGGGGCGGGGCGTTTATCTGCTCAGCTTCCTGCCGGAATCTGACGTCAATCGCATTGTCGATTACGCCTACAGCACGG
>CALRZK010000249.1:0-5669 GCA_943372615.1 Bradyrhizobium ivorense
GATTGCGCGCGATGCGCGTCATGAACACGACGATCAGCGCCGCGTCGAGCACGAAACAGATCAGCGTGCCGATGATGTGGATCTGGAAAAGGTGGCTGGCCATCTCGGCTGGCAGTGCCAGCGGTCTATGAAAGATAATCAGCCCTGCGAAGCATAGGCTAGCAATGACGACGATCACCCAGGTGAAGCGCGCATTCAGCAACATCGCTCCGAGCGTGACCTGCAGCAGATAGAGTGACACGAAGGGATTGGTCGCACCGCCGCTGAGATAGAGCTGCGCCGTCAGCGCGGCGACATCGAGCAAGAGCAACAGAAGCAGTTCGCGATCGCGCGCATCTGTCTGCTTGCGCAGCCATTCCTGGCTGATGACATTGAGGAAGATTGAGCCGCACAATACCGAAATCATCGGCATCAGCGGCAGTTCGACGCCCATCACGAAATGGACGAAGCCGATGGTCAAAACCTGACCGACCACTGCGATCCAGCGGAGCTGAATCAGCAGATTGATGTTCTTGACGTTGGTCGTCTCGTCGAGCGGAGGCGAGACGACAACGGCCCGCGGAGCGGCATCCGGCCCGACACCGGCCCCGTCTGTTCCAACTGCGCTGCTAGAGACTCCGAAACCCTGCATTTCGCACCGTCATGCGCGACGCCCACAGCCATGTTTTGGCCGGCGCGACATCCATCATGTCATACGCGAGATGGCGACTTTTTCCGAATCTTCCACTCGTGGCGTCCGACATAGAAAGCGCCCGCAGCCAGCATGAGAGCGAGGCCGAACCAGGTCAGCGCATAGACCGCATGGTTGTTCGGAAACGATACGACCGTCAGGCCGCCATGAGGCTGGCCGGCCGCATCCAACGACCTGTCGGCATCGATGAAATAGGGAGCCACCGCGCCAAGCTGATGGCTTTCGGCGATCGCCGATATATCTCGGGAAAACCAGCGACCCGCGGCAGGGTCATTGCTGCGGAGGAAGCCACCTTTAGGCTCGGAAATGCGCAGTAGACCCGTCACCGTCACGGGCGAGGCGGGCGGCGCAAACGCGCCCGACTTGCGCTCATCGGGGCTGACAAAGCCGCGATTGATCAGAACGGTGAAGCCGGTGTCTGTCTGTAGCGGGGTTAAAACCCAGAAGCCGGCACCGAGATCAGAGACGGCCTGTACCAAGACATCATGGCCCAACAGAAATTTTCCGGAGGCCGTGACGCGACGATATTCGTCAGTGCCGCGGGAAATGGCCAGCCACGCCGCGGGCCCGGGTGCAGCAGCGGGTGCGGCGTGGCTGCGCTGATCGACACGTGCGATCAGATCCAGTTTCCAGGCGCGGCGCTCGACCTGCCATATGCCGAGCGCCGTAAAGCCTGCAATTCCGAGAAACGCGAGAACGGCCAGCAGCGTGAGCGTGGCCGTCCCGCGCGGCGCCCGATCGGCCTCGCCGACCGATGCAGGCGCGGTCATGTCCATCAGGGCATGTTCCGCATGTCGTGAACCGGCATCATGTTGACGTTCAGATGGTACATCACCCAAAGCGAGCCGGCGAGCGCGATGACAACGACGATGAGCGTGAAGATCAACGCCATCAAGGTCCAACCGCCATCCGACGACGCGTTCATGTGCAGGAAATAAACCATGTGAACGACGATCTGCACGACCGCGAAAGCGACGATGATCGCGATGGTCCAGTTCTTGTTCTCAAGAGCACCCGTCATCACCAGCCAGAACGGAATGGCGGTGAGGATGACCGACAGGATGAAGCCGGTCATGTAGGATTTCATCGAGCCGTGATCGCGACCGTCGTCATGGCCGTGGCCATGTGCGTGATCATCGTGACCGTGCGAATCGTGACTGTGGCCAGCGTGTGCGTCGGCGCTCATCGCACGACTCCCATCAGATAGACGAAGGTGAAGACGCCGATCCAGACGACGTCGAGGAAGTGCCAGAACATGCTGAGGCACATCAGGCGGCGCTGGTTGGCTTCGATGAGGCCGAACTTCGACACCTGCACCATCAGAACCACCAGCCAGATGATGCCGAAGGTAACGTGCAGACCGTGGGTGCCGACCAGCGTGAAGAAGGACGACAGGAAGGCGCTACGCCACCAGCCAGCACCTTCATGGATCATGTGGTGGAATTCGTAGAGTTCGATGCAGAGGAAGGCGAGACCGAACAGGCCAGTGATCGCCAGCCACATCTGGGTCGAGCCGACCTTGCCTTTCTGCATCTCCAGCATGGCGAAGCCATAGGTGATCGACGAGAACAGCAGCATCGCGGTGTTGAGCGCGACCAGCTTGAGGTCGAACAGATCCTTCGGGCCGGGGCCCGCGGCGTAGCTCGTGCCGAGCACGCCGAAGGTCGCGAACAGCATCGCGAAGATCAGGCAGTCGCTCATCAGATAGAGCCAGAAGCCGAGCATCGTGCTCTGGCCGGGCGGATGATCGTGCTCGTCGGCGACGTAGAAGACCGGCGCCTCGCCGTTCATGCTTTGGGTCGGTGCGCTCATGATGCGGCCTGTGCTGCCAGGAGCTTGGTACGCTCGGCTTCCGTGTTGATGACCTGATCCACCGGGATGTGGAAGTCACGCTTGTAGTTGAACGTGTGATAGATCGCGCCGGCGATGACGGCGAAGAAGCACACTGCGGCGAGCAGCCACATATGCCAGATCAGCGCGAAACCGAGTGCGGTTGCAAAGCCCGACAGGATGATCCCTGCACCGGTGTTCTTCGGCATATGGATTGGCTTGAAGCCCTGCAGCGGACGCGCATAACCGCGCTGCTTCATGTCGTACCAGGCATCATTGTCATGCACGACCGGCGTAAAGGCGAAGTTGTAATCCGGCGGCGGCGACGAGGTAGCCCATTCCAGCGTGCGTCCATTCCATGGATCGCCCGTGTGATCAGCCAGCTCCTTGCGCTTCCAGATGCTGACGGCGATCTGCACCAACAGGGCACCGATGCCGGCCGCGATCATCAATGCGCCAACAGCAGCGATAATGAACCAGATCTGCAGCGAAGGATCGTCGAATACGCGCATACGGCGGGTGACACCCATGAAGCCGAGCACATAGAGCGGCGTGAAGGCGACCCAGA
Source organism: Bradyrhizobium ivorense (assembly GCA_943372615.1). Taxonomy (GTDB): domain Bacteria; phylum Pseudomonadota; class Alphaproteobacteria; order Rhizobiales; family Xanthobacteraceae; genus Tardiphaga; species Tardiphaga ivorense_A. The sequence goes on from CALRZK010000249.1 coordinate 3,090, forward strand.
AGCCGACGACCCAGAACCAGAACGAAACCTTGCCCCAGAATTCGTCGAGCTTGAAGCCAAACGCCTTCGGGAACCAGAAGTTGATCGCTGCGAACACGCCGAACACCACGCCGCCGATAATGACGTTGTGGAAGTGGGCGATCAGGAACAGCGAGTTGTGCAGCACGAAGTCGGCTGGCGGAATCGCCAGCATGACGCCGGTCATGCCGCCGATCACGAAGGTCAGCATGAAGGCCACGGTCCACATCATCGGCAGATCGAACCGGATGCGGCCACGATACATCGTGAACAGCCAGTTGAAGATCTTCGCACCGGTCGGGATCGAGATGATCATCGTGGTGATACCGAAGAACGAGTTCACACTCGCGCCCGAGCCCATGGTGAAGAAGTGATGCAGCCAGACGAGATAGGACAGGATCGTGATGCAGACCGTGGCGTAGACCATCGACGTGTAGCCGAACAGCTTCTTGCCCGAGAAGGTCGAGGTCACTTCCGAGAACACGCCGAAGATCGGCAGCACCAGGATGTAAACTTCAGGATGGCCCCAGATCCAGATCAGGTTCACGTACATCATCGGGTTGCCGCCGAGATCGTTCGTGAAGAAGTTGGTGCCGACGTAACGATCGAGCGACAGCAGGGCCAGACACGCAGTCAGGACCGGGAAGGACGCGACGATCAGGACGTTGGTGCAGAGCGAGGTCCATGTGAAGACGGGCATCTTCATCATGGTCATGCCGGGGCAGCGCATCTTCACGATGGTCGCGATCAGGTTGATGCCTGATAGCGTCGTGCCGACACCGGCCACCTGTAGCGCCCATATGTAATAATCGACGCCGACATCCGGGCTGTATCCGATATTCGATAGCGGCGGATAAGCCAGCCAGCCGGTCTTGGCGAATTCACCGACGAACAGCGAGATCATGACGAGGACCGCGCCGCCAGTGGTCATCCAGAACGAGAAGTTGTTCAGGAACGGGAACGAAACGTCGCGGGCACCGATCTGCAGCGGCACGATGTAATTCATCAGGCCGGTAACGAATGGCATCGCCACGAAGAAGATCATGATCACGCCATGGGCGGTGAAAACCTGATCATAGTGATGCGCATTCAGGTAGCCTTCGGAGCCGTTGAAAGCGAGCGACTGCTGGAGGCGCATCATCACGGCATCGGCGAAGCCGCGCAGGAACATCACAAGACCGAGGATCATATACATGATGCCGATCTTCTTGTGGTCGACGCTGGTGAACCATTCCTTCCAGAGATAACCCCAGAGACGGAAATAGGTCAGGCCAGCGACGAGCGCGATGCCACCCAGCGCAACGGCGCAGAAGGTGGCAACGACGATCGGCTCGTGCAGCGGCAGCGATTCGAATGTGAGGCGACCGAAGATCAACTTCGCCAGCCCGGTGTTTTCAGCAATTCCGGTTGCAGCAGACATGAGAATTGATCCGGATCAGGTGTTGGACGCGCGTCGCTCAGCGGGCGACGGCGCAGGCGTGAATTGGAAAGGCTCGGTCGCGTTGCGTCGGCGCGGCAAGCCGGCACCACTCATCGGCGTCGAGTCGCCCGGCGTGAAGGTGCGGTCGGCGGCTTCGCGGACAGCATCAGCAACGGTGCAGACGCTCGCGACGTAGTTCTTGACCGAAGCCGAGCCGTCGAGCTGCGAGATGTTGTACTTCAGCGGCAGGATGTTGCGGGCGCTGGCGAGGCCCATGCCACCCTTGGAGTCGATGGCCATCATCTCGCTCATGCACATCTTGCCGGGCTGGGCGCACTGATTGAGAATCAGCTTGTACAGATCGGCGTCGACGCTGTTGTAGAGCTTCACCGGCACCTTCTCGCTCGGCTTTTCGAGCTGGAGATAGACGTCGCGGCTCAGCTTGTCCTGGCTGCCCTTGGCCTTGGCGATCCAGCCATCGAACCCGGCCTGATCAACACCATGGAAGACGAAGCGCATATTGGAGAAGCCAGCGCCCGAATAATTCGCCGAGAAGCCATCATACTTGCCGGCCTTGTTGATGACGGCGTGGAGCTTGGTCTCCATGCCCGGCATCGCATAGATCTGGCCGGCCAGCGCTGGGATGTAGAACGAATTCATCACCGAAGTGGCGGTGATCTTGAAGCGGATCTGACGATCCACCGGAGCGACCAGCTCGTTCACCGCGGCCACGCCATATTCCGGATAGATAAAGAGCCACTTCCAGTCGAGCGCGACGACTTCGACCAGCAAAGGATCGTTCAGCGTTGCGGCATTGCCGGGCGAGATGCGATCAAGGCGGCGATACGGATCGAGCAGATGAGTGCTGCTCCAGGTGATGGCACCGAGGCAGATGATGATCAGCAGCGGGATCGCCCAGATGACGAGTTCGAGATGGGTCGAGTGGTCCCAATCCGGCTCATATTTGGCTTCGGTATTTGCCTGTCGGTACTTCCAGGAGAAGAAAACGATGAGGAACATCACCGGGATAATGATGAGCAGCATCAGAACCACGGAAACGACCACGAGGTCGCGCTGCTGCACTGCGATGTCACCCGCGGGATTCATCACGACGAAATTGCAGCCACCAAGCAAGGCAACCA
>CALRZK010000250.1:0-5647 GCA_943372615.1 Bradyrhizobium ivorense
TCGGGCAAGATCATGCGCCAACAAGAGAATCTAGCGGCGCTCCGGAGACCGCGGCAGCATCTGCTTGACTTCGACCGCGATGCGGTTGCGATCGACCATAACTGCCCCGGAGGCCACTGGCAGATTATTGGCGAGAATCTTGACCTCATCCTGCTCGGTGGCATCGAGTTCGATAATGGCGCCACGGCTGAGGCGCATGACCTGATGCACGGGCATAGTGGTGGTGCCGAGCACCACCATGATATCTACGGAAATGTTGTCGAGGGTTGGCACGTCGGCCCCACAGTCACAGATAAAGCCCCTGCACGCCCACGCGTCAGGATCGCTTCGAGAACAGCACGCTTATGGTTAGCCAATGGTTAATGACCGCCAAACCCTCGATTTAACGCCGTTTTCGCGCGGCGCCGCCGGCCCGGCCCTGGAATGGAGGATCGAGGACGCTCCGATTCCCTATCCCGATGCGGTGGCGGCAATGGAATCGCGCGCGGCGGCGATCGCGGCTGGCGAGGCGCCGGAATTGGTCTGGCTGCTGGAGCATCCGCCACTTTATACATCAGGCACGTCGGGCAAGGACGACGACCTGCTCGATGCCCGATTCCCGGTATTCGAGACCGGTCGTGGCGGCCAGATCACCTATCATGGGCCAGGTCAGCGCGTCGCTTATGTGATGCTGGACCTAAAAGCGCGGCGACCGGACGTGCGCGCCTATGTGGCGGCGCTCGAAGACATGATCATCCGCACCCTCGCCGCCTTCAATGTGAAGGGCGAACGACGCGAGGATCGCGTCGGCGTTTGGGTCAACCGGCCAGACAAGGGCGCGGGTTTCGAGGACAAGATCGCCGCCATCGGCGTGCGGCTGAAGCGCTGGGTCTCGTTTCACGGTATCGCCATCAATGTCGAACCGGACCTCAGCCACTTCAACGCGATCGTACCCTGCGGCGTGGTCGATCCGCGTTATGGCGTGACAAGTCTCGTCGATCTCGGCTTGCCGGTGACGATGCCCGATGTGGATGTGGCGCTGCGTCAGGCGTTTGGCGAGGTGTTCGGGGATATGCAGAGCACTGGGCTCGAGACGGCGTAACGTCTGTAGGGTGGGCAAAGGCGCGTAGCGCCGTGCCCACCTTCAAGTGCACGGCTGGTGAAGGTGGGCACGCTGCGCTTTGCCCACCCTACGGGTCACAGCGTCCCGAGCTGCGAAAACGTCTCGCCGCCCGAACGCAGTTTGAGCATGTCCGGCAGCGCGTCGCTGACGACCACGCTTTTCACATTCGCCGGCGTCGGACCGCGATGGCACATCTCGATCATCTGCATGACCGCATCCTGCGGACCGGCAAACACCGCCTCGACACTGCCGTCGCGGCGGTTGCGCACCCAGCCTTGCAGGCCGAGCAGGATCGCCTGATCCCCTGTCCAGGCGCGATAGCCGACGCCCTGCACCCGCCCCATCACCATCACATGGCGGATGATGCTCGGCATTATTTCTTCAGCCCGAGAAAATCGACGCCGCGTTGCTTGACGACGGCGCCGCGGGTGACACTGTCCATCAGATCGGCAGAAGCGAGGTTCTTCAGTTCTTTCGGCCCAGCTCCCTCGCGCACGGCTTTCAGTGTCGCATGCACCGCCGCCATCGCCGCAGAGATCGGTGCATGGCCCTGAATGCAGATGCGCACGCGCTGGGCGCTGAGGAGGTCCCAGTCGATCATGTCGTCGCTGGGCGTGCCGAGCACGATGGGCAATGTTGTTGCAGCACTTGCAGCCTGTAGTTCGGCGCGGTTCTTGAGGCCGGTGAACATGATCGCATCCACGCCCGCAGCCTCATACGACTTGGCTCGTGCAATGGCATCGTCAACTGACGTGATCGACGCCGCCCCCGTACGACCGACAATGACCAGCGCCGGGTCCTGACGCGCGCTGAGCGCCGCCTTGACCTTGCCGAGCCCCTCCTCCGCCGAGATCACCTGCGCTTTCGCTTCACCAAAAGCAGCGGGCAGCAGCGTGTCCTCGATGGTGAGACCACCGGCGCCGGCAGCTTCCAGCTCCTCCACCGTGCGGCGGACATTGAGCGCATTGCCATAACCGTGATCGGCATCCACCAGCACCGGCAGATTGCCGGCGCGCGACATGCGCCGCATCTGTTCGGTGAGTTCGGACAGCGTGATCAGCGCGATGTCGGGATCGCCGAGAATGGCGAGCGACGCCGCCGATCCCCCGAACATGCCGACCTCAAAACCGAGGTCTTCGGCGATGCGCACGGAGATCGCGTCATAGACCGATCCCGGGCGCACGCAGCGATCGCCGGACAGGATTGCCCGCAATCCGTAACGGCGTTGCCGGAACGTGGTCACGCGAATTCAAGAATGAGCGCATCCACTGCCAGCGTCGCACCGGCAGCGGCATGGATCTTCTTGACAGTGCCGTCGCGTTCGGCACGCAGCACGTTCTGCATCTTCATCGCCTCCACGACGGCGAGGGTTTCGCCGGCTTTGACGTCCTGGCCTTCGGTCACGGCAATCGAGACCACGAGGCCCGGCATCGGACAGAGCAGCTTCTTGCCGGTATCGGCCTTGACGCCGATCGGCATCAAGCGCGCCGCAGCAGCCTCCGCCTCGGTGTAGACATTGACCGCGACCTCAAAACCCTGATGCGCGATGCGGATGCCGGACGCCTGCGGGCGCACCTGCATGGCCACGTGATGGCCGTCGATCTTGCCATCCCAGACCGGCACGCCGGGCTTCCACGATGACACCACATGATGTGCATGGCCCGCTTTGCCATCGGCGTTGATGAAGGCCACCGTCGTTGCATCGCCATCGCGCGCGACATCCAGCAGCACTTCCTCACGCGCGAGCCAGACGGCACGGCGACCGGCACGCACCACCGGACGGCCGATCATTTGGCCTGAGATCTGGCGCTTGCGCTCGCCATAGACGGCATCGACAGCCGCAGCCACCGCAGCGATGCGGCGGGCCACGTCACCTTCGGGCGCCTTGGCGGCAAAACCGTTTGGGAATTCCTCGGCGATGAAGCCGGTCGAGATATTGCCGCTGCGCCAGCGCGGATGAACCATCAGCGCCGACAGGAACGGGATGTTGTGGCGGATACCGTCCACATAGAACGCATCGAGCGCATTGGCCTGCGCATCGATCGCCGCCGCACGCGATGGCGCGTGGGTGACGAGTTTTGCGATCATCGGATCGTAATAGATCGAGATCTCGCCGCCTTCCTGCACGCCGGTGTCGTTGCGCACGGTAATGCCGCCTTCGACATGGCTCTCGGCCGGCGGGCGATATTTCACCAGACGACCGATGGACGGCAGGAAGTTGCGGAACGGATCTTCCGCATAGACGCGCGACTCGACCGCCCAGCCGGTGAGCGTGACATCCTTCTGCGCCAGCGCCAGCTTCTCGCCGGCCGCAACGCGGATCATCTGCTCAACGAGATCGACGCCGGTGACAAGCTCGGTCACCGGATGCTCGACCTGCAGGCGCGTGTTCATTTCCAGGAAGTAGAAGCTCTTGTCCTGCCCGGCGACGAATTCGACGGTGCCGGCGCTGTCGTAGTTCACCGCCTTGGCGAGCGCTACCGCCTGCTCGCCCATCTTGCGGCGGGTGGCTTCATCCAGTAGCGGCGATGGGGCTTCCTCGATGACCTTCTGGTTACGGCGCTGGATCGAACATTCGCGCTCGCCGAGATAGATCACATTGCCATGCTTGTCGCCAAGCACCTGGATTTCGATGTGCCGGGGATCGACGATGAATTTTTCGATGAAGACGCGATCGTCACCGAACGAGGCTTTTGCTTCCGCCTTGGCAAGATTGAAACCTTCGGCGACTTCGGCGGTCGAATGCGCGATGCGCATGCCCTTGCCGCCACCGCCGGCAGAGGCCTTGATCATCACGGGATAGCCGATCTCGTCGGCGATCTTCACCGCGTGCTTGTCATCCTCGATGACGCCGAGATGGCCGGGCACCGTGGAGACCTTTGCTGCCGCAGCAGCCTTCTTGGATTCGATCTTGTCACCCATCGCCGCAATGGCGCCGGGGTTCGGGCCGATGAAAACGATGCCCGCCGCTTCCAGCGCGCGCGGAAATGCCTCGCGCTCCGACAGGAAGCCGTAACCGGGATGCACGGCTTCCGCGCCCGTCTGCTTGCAGGCCTCGACGATCTTCTCGATCAGCAAATAGCTTTCCGCGGCAGCCGGCGGCCCGATGAAGACGGCCTCGTCGGCCATCTCGACATGGAGCGCGTCGCGGTCCGCTTCGGAGTAAACGGCCACCGTCTTGATGCCCATCTTGCGGGCGGTCTTGATGACGCGGCAGGCGATCTCGCCGCGATTGGCGATCAGAATCTTTTTGAACATGAGCTGTCTTACTTGCAACCTTGAGGCGGGATCGGGAAGATGAAACCGGCGACACAATGTGACACGGCGCCGCAGGCGTAACAATTCTGTCGCGAGCAAAAACTAGAAAAGAGACCCGGTCCCGAGCGACCGATACCCCTGATAGCGAGGTGTTTCATGCGCGGCGCTGCCACTATCCTCTCCCTAAGTCTCTGTCTTATTTCAGCACCACCGGTGTTCGCCCAAAACAGCCCTCCCCGCAACCTCATTTTGTTCGTACCTGATGGGCTTCGGGCGCTGAAGGTGACGCCGGAAACGGCACCCGCCATGTCCGCAGTGCGGGATAAGGGCGTCAATTTCCGCAATTCGCATTCGCTGTTTCCGACCTTCACCATGGCCAATGCCTCGGGCATGGCTTCCGGCCATTATCTCGGCGATAGCGGCGTATTCTCGAACTCGATTTATACCGGCCACCCCACCCCGGTTCAGAACGGCAGCACCATCCCTTTCATCGAGCATGACCAAGTGCTCGGCGATCTCGATGAGCAGTTCAACGGCGACTACCTGAATGAGGAAACGCTGCTGAAAGCTGCGCGAAAAGCCGGCTTCTCGACTGCTGCCATCGGCAAGGTCGGGCCGACCTTGATGTTCGATCACACCGAACGCTCGGGTAAGGAAACCATCACCATCGACGACCAGACCGGCGGCGTTGACAAGGCCGGCAAGCTGCTCGGCATTCCGCTCTCCGATGAGATGAAAGAAGCCCTCGGCAAGGCCGGCTTCGCGCTCGAAACACCCGGCCGCGGCGATAATGGCAAAGCCGGCGACGCCAAGAGACCGGGCACCACCGAAGCCAATATCAAGCAGCAAGCCTATATGGCCGATGTCGCGACCAAAGTGGTCCTGCCGATGTTCAAGGCACGCAACAAGCCCTTCGTGCTGGTATTCTGGTCGCGCGATCCCGACGGCACCCAGCACAATCAGGGTGATAGCCTCAACAAGGTGATGCCGGGCATCAACGGCCCCTCTTCGCTCGCGGCGATCAAGAATGCCGACGACAATCTCGCCCAGCTGCGCAAGGCGCTCGACGATCTCGGCCTCGCCGCGAACACCAACATCATGATCTCGGCGGATCACGGCTTCTCCACGATCTCCAAGGAGAGCAAGACCTCGGCGACCATCAAGGGCACCTATCCCGACACGCCGGAAGGTTTTCTGCCGCTCGGTTTCCTGGCCATCGATCTCGCCAAGTCGCTCGACCTGCCGCTGTTCGATCCCAACGACAAGTTCGCAGCGGTCGGCGACAAT
>CALRZK010000251.1:0-5625 GCA_943372615.1 Bradyrhizobium ivorense
GTAGGATGGGTAGAGCGCAGCGAAACCCATCGCCTCTCGCGCTGGCGGTGATGGGTTTCGCGGCGCTCTACCCATCCTACAAAATCGCATGTCGGAATCCGTCTGTGCCAAACGTCTTTAAGGCGGCGCCACCAAAATCGAAGGACGATCCATGCTCTATGCTCTCCTGGCCTATCACGTCGAAGATGTCGTCGTGTCCTGGACCGCTGATCAAGATACGACCGTGATGGCCAATCTTCATGAGATTCACGAGCGGCTGACGGCCGATGGCCAGATGGGGCCAGCCGCGCGGCTTGGCGGCACCAAGGGGGCGTTCACGCTGCGCGGGCCGGGCGCGGGCGTCGTGATCGACGGCCCGTTTGCCGAGACCAAGGAGCAACTGCTCGGCTTCTATGTCGTGGAGTGCGAAACGCGCGAGGCTGCGATTGCCGTGGCGCGCGATCTGCGGAAGGTGAATCCGTCGGCGGTGTATGAAATCCGGCCGGTGCAGCTGTTCTTGCCCGGTGCGCCGAAAGAAGCGACACATAGCCTAGCGGATCATGTGCGCGGGAATTCGTAGGATGGGTTGAGCGTCTTCGCGAAAACCCATCGGCGGAGCCCGCCGCGACGACGGAATGATGGGTTTTCGCTTCGCTCAACCCATCCTACATCTCAGCCCTGCTGCTCGCCGAATGTGGCGCGGAACGGATGCGCGGGATACACGCCCACGATCCGGAATTCGCGCGAGAAGAATTTTAGCTCTTCCAGTGCGAAGCCCAGATTCCGATCGTCCGGATGGCCGTCGACATCCGCATAGAACTGCGTGGCGAAGAACTCGCCGTCGACCATGTAGCTTTCCAGCTTGGTCATGTTGACGCCGTTGGTCGCAAAACCGCCGAGCGCCTTGTAGAGCGCGGCGGGAATGTTGCGCACCCGGAATACAAAAGAGGTGACCAGCGGCTCCTTGCCCTGATCGGCCCATTTCGCATTCTTCGACAGAATGACGAAGCGCGTGGTGTTGTGGCTCTCGTCCTCGACATCCTCGGCCAGAATATCCAGGCCGTAGATCTCGGCGGCGAGCTTGGGCGCCAGCGAACCGCAGCTCTTGTCGCCGCGCTCAGCGACGATGCGCGCCGAGCCGGCAGTGTCGGCGGCCACGATCGAACGGACGCCGAGCTTGCGGATCAGGCGACGGCACTGGCCGAGCGCGTGAACATGGCTCTCGATGGTCTTGAGATCCTCGATCTTCGCCCCGCGCGGCGCCATCAGCTGGTGATGGATCGGGATGAACCATTCGCCGATGATGTGCAGGCCCGATGCCGGCAACAGGTGATGGATATCGGCGACGCGGCCGGCGATCGAATTCTCGATCGGAATCATGCCGAGATCGGCTTCGCCGGACGAGATCGCCGCCAGCGCGTCCTCGAAGGTCGCGCAAGGCAGCGGCTCCGCCTGCGGAAACGCCTCGGCGATCGCATTATGGGAATTGGCGCCGGGCTCGCCCTGGAAGGCGATCTTCATGATCTGATCTTTGGGAATGCTCATGGCGGGCCTTGTATCAGTCGATCAGGTTTGTGCCAGCAGGCGGCGGGCAGTTTCGAGGTCGGCAGGCGTATCGACGCCGCGTGGGACGGTATCGACAATGGTGACGTCGATCCGCATTCCGGCTTCCAGCGCGCGCAGCTGCTCAAGCTTTTCCCGGGATTCGAGAGGCGAGGGAGGCATCGTGACGAAACGTTGCAGTGCCTGACGTCGATAAGCGTAAAGGCCGATATGATGGTAGCGCGGTCCGTCGCCCCAAGGCGCTGTCGCGCGTGTGAAGTACAGGGCCCTCAGCCGATCGGCGCTCAGTGGCGAGCCGATGACTTTCACCACGTTCGGATTGGTGGCTTCTTCTTCGGTATGGATCTCGGCTGCGAGGGTGGCGATGTCTACGGTCGGGTCAGACAGAGGTGCCAGCACCGCACTGATATTGTCCGGAGAAATGGTCGGGAAGTCGCCTTGCAGATTGACCACGATCTCGCAGTGACCGGCTGGATCGAGCTGAACCATGGCCTCATAGATGCGGTCCGACCCCGAAGGGTGGTCAGCCCTGGTCATGACGACCTCGCCGCCATGCGCCCTGACGGCATCCGCGATTTCAGGGGCGTCAGTCGCGATGGCGACCCGGCCGATTCCGGCCGCCTGGGCCTTGCGCAGGACATGCACGATCATCGGCAGCCCTCCGATGTCGAGCAGCGGCTTGCCGGGCAGGCGGGTCGCAGCCATCCGGGCGGGAATGAGCACGAGGGTACGGGGATCGGTCATAGGTGCAGGACTTGGTTAGTTACGTTCGGCCAGATCGGCTCGAATTCCGTGTCTCGGGACGGGAAAACCATGATGCAGATCAAGGGCAAACCCGGGAGCGCGGCGTTTATACGGGTTGCCAGAACTAGGGCAAACCGTTATCTCGATTGGACAGGCTCTAAACAGGCCTGCAGACGTGATTCATGGGCGCGTCGAGGCCGTGGGAGCGGCCTTCCAATGACCTGAAACGGGCGTGGGGCTTACGGAATATGGACTCTTTCGAACTCAACAAGATCATGGGGGCCATCCTCGGCACCTGCCTCCTGCTGATGGCGACGAATTTCACTGCTCAGGCCGTGTTTGCGCCGAAGCATATGGAAAAGCCCGGCTACGACATTGCCGTGAAGGAAGAGGCTGCCGCCGGCGGCGCCAAGGCCGCGGCCGCGCCTTCCGAACCCATCGAGAAGCTGCTGCAGACCGCCTCGGTCGAAAAGGGTCAGGTTGCCTCCAAGAAGTGCGCCTCGTGCCACACCTTCGAAAAGGGCGGCCCGAACCGCGTCGGCCCGAATCTCTACGGCGTCATCAATGACCATGTCGGCCAGGGCCGTAACGGCTTCAACTTCTCTGCGGCCATGAAGGCCAAGGGCGGCAGCTGGGGCTTTGAAGAGCTGAACAAGTTCATCTCCAATCCGAAGGGCGTCGTCCCCGGTACCGCGATGGGCTTTGCCGGTATCCAGAAAGACAGCGAGCGCGCCGACCTGATCGCCTATCTGGCAACGTTGGCCGATACGCCTGTGCCGCTGCCGACGGCCGCCAAGTAGCATAAACACACCGCGTTTTCGTCACATTCGCGACCTCACGGCCGGGCCATCAGCCCGGCCGTTGTCGTTTGGCGCATTACCAAAGCTTAAGCGGGACGTTTGGCCGCAAAGGCTTAGGATGCAACTGGAACGACGGATGGTATCTTGCGGAAAAGCCGGCATAATCGGTCGAACCCTCGCCGCATATGACCGTTCTACTCGACTGCTCCCAGGTTCACAGGATCCAGCACATTGACGATTTCCCGACGCCGCCTTCTGAAGACCTCCGCTTTCGCCGCTCTCACCCCCGTGCTCGGCGGGATCGGCAGTGTCCCGGTGATCGGAGCAGCGTCGGCGCAAGGCGCCGCGGCGGGGCCCGCGGAATGGCGGCATGCGCTGTCGCTGTTCGGCGAGATCAAATATCCGGCTGGTTTCAAGCGCTTCGATTACGTCAATCCCGATGCGCCGAAGGGCGGCAGCGTGCGCCAGATCGCTCCGGGCGGCACCTTCGACAATTTCAACCTCGTCGTTTCCGGCGTGAAGGGCAACTTTGCAAGTGGGGCCGGGCAAATCTACGAGACGCTTCTCACACCGGCGCAGGATGAGATTTCCACGGAATATGGCCTGCTAGCCGAGGCTGTCAGTCATCCCGAAGATTTCTCCTGGGTTTCGTATCGTCTGCGGGCGGAAGCCAAATGGCATGACGGCAAACCCGTGACCCCAGAAGATGTGATCTTTTCGCTGGAGTCCTTCAAAAAGCATCATCCGTCGTATTCGGCCTATTACAGCCATGTGGTGAAGGCCGAGAAGGTGGGCGAGCGCGAGATTCGTTTCACTTTCGATGCGGCAGGCAATCGTGAGCTGCCGCAAATCGTCGGTCAGCTTGCAGTTTTGCCAAAACATTGGTGGGAAGGCACCGATGCGTCGGGCAAGAAGCGCGATATCGCTAATACCACGCTCGAAATTCCGCTCGGCAGCGGGCCTTATCGGATCAAGGATTTCACGCCGGGCCGCACGCTGGTGCTTGAGCGCGTCAAGGATCATTGGGGCGCAAAGCTCGCCGTGAATGTCGGCAGGCACAATTTCGACGAAATGCGCTTCGAGTTCTTCCGCGACAATCTCGTTGCGATCGAAGCTTTCAAGGGCGACCAGGTCGATTGGCGTTCCGAGAACAGCGCCAAGAACTGGGCGACAGCTTACGATTTTCCCGCGGTCAAAGAGAAGCGCGTGATCCTCGAAGAGTTCGCCAATCGCTCGTCCGGAATCATGCAGGGATTCGTACTCAACATTCGCCGCGACAAGTTCAAGGATGCGCGAGTGCGTCGCGCCTTGAATCACGCATTCGATTTCGAGGAGATGAACAAGCAGTTGTTCTTCGGGTCCTATGAGCGGATCTCAAGCTATTTCTTCGGTGCCGAGGAGTTGATGGCCACCGGCTTGCCGACCGGCAAGGAGCTGGAGATTCTCGAGACGGTACGTGCCCAGGTGCCGCCGGAAGTCTTCATAAAGCCTTATACAAATCCGGTGAATGGCAGTGCCGAGAACGTGCGTGCCAATCTTCGCGAGGCGCTTCAGCTATTGAAGGATGCCGGCTACGAGGTGCGGGATCGCAAGCTCGTCGATGCGAAGACAGGCACGCCCTTCACGGTCGAGCTGCTGAGCGAAGATCCGAGCTACGAACGCATCATGCTGTTCTTCAAGCCGGCGCTGGAGCGGCTCGGTATTGCAGTTACCGTGCGGACGATCGATCCTACACAGTTCGAAAACCGACAGCGCAAATGGGACTTCGACGTCATCATCGGCTCATGGCCGGAATCATTGTCGCCGGGCAACGAGCAGCGCGAGTTCTGGGGCTCAAAGGCCGCGGATCAGGCAGGCTCGCGCAATCTGGTCGGTATCAAGGATGAGGCCATCGACAAGCTGATCGAGCGGGTCATCTATACCAAAGATCGCGCCGATCTCGTTGCTGCCACCAAGGCGCTCGACCGCGTGTTGTTGTGGAATCACTTTGTCGTTCCGCAATACACTTATCGGAAGTCACGTACCGCGCGCTGGGATCGTTTCGGTCGCCCCTCCGTACTGCCGACTTACGGTCTGTCCGGCTTCCCGACCATCTGGTGGTGGGATGCCGAGAAAGCAGCGAAGACAGGCGGTCGCTCTTGAGGACGCTGTCGCGCATGGCGCAGCTCAACCGCCGGCATGTGCTCGGCCTCGGTCTCGGTGCCATTGCTGCGTCACGCTTCAGCCCGGCGCTTGCGCAGGGCGGCAGTGAAGCGCACGGCATGTCGGCCTTTGGCGATTTGAAATATCCCGCCGGCTTTCCGCATTTCGACTATGTGAATGTGAAGGCGCCGAAAGGCGGCGTGTTCTCCACCATCCCGTCGGTGAAAGCCTTCAACCAGTCGTTTCAGACCTTCAACTCGCTGAACGCCTATGTGTTGAAAGGCGATGGCGCACAGGGCATGGGTCTGACCTTTACGACGCTGATGACGCGTGCCGCTGACGAGCCGGATGCGATGTATGGTCTAGCGGCGAAGTCAGTGCAGATCTCGGCGGATGG